>CAZJNQ010000002.1:0-104357 GCA_964547475.1 uncultured Porphyromonadaceae bacterium | reverse complement strand
CTAAGAATAGGTTTTTGATAGTAATTCACCTTTGGCTATCATCAAAATATTTTGAGCTAAGGCCCTCATTTCATCCTCACCGGGAAACACGATCACAGGTGCTATCCAGGAGACACGGCTTGTGACCATCTGGATAAAAAGTTCATTATAGGCAATCCCACCCGTCAACAGTATGGCATCGACATGTCCGTTAAGGACCACACTGCCGGCACCGATCTCCTTGGAAACCTGGTAAGCCATGCCTTCATAGATCATTCTGGCATGAAGATCGCCTGATTTGACACGTTCTTCCACTTCATTGGCCGCGCTGGTGCCCAAATAAGCCATCAGGCCGCCTTTCCCGACAATCATCCTTCCAATCTCCTCTTTCGAGCATTCCCCGCTGAAGCACAAGTCAATCAGCTGCCCTACAGGCACTGTTCCTGCACGTTCCGGTGAGTAAGGGCCTTCCCCGTCCAGGGCCTGGTTGACATCAATCACCCTCCCGTTCTGATGGATTCCCACTGAGATGCCAC
This sequence comes from uncultured Porphyromonadaceae bacterium, assembly GCA_964547475.1. Classification (GTDB taxonomy): domain Bacteria; phylum Bacteroidota; class Bacteroidia; order Bacteroidales; family UBA12481; genus UBA12481. The sequence goes on along the minus strand of CAZJNQ010000002.1, from coordinate 103,842 downwards.
CGCCAAGATGTGCAACGATCAGGTTGAGATCCTCATACTTACGATTAATCGAACTGGCATAAGTCCGGGCAACCGCTTTCTGGTTCAGCGCGTGAAATACCGATATTCTTGAGAAACTAGGATGTCCTGATAAACGAGCCACATCGTTCATTTCATCAACAACAATCGGGTCAGCGATGAATGCTTTAGCTTCGGGTATCAGACCGGCCAGGTCGGCTGCCAGTAACCCTCCCAGGTTGCTGGCATGCTCACGGGTGGCTCCTGCCTTCAAATCCCGGATCATGGCTTCATTTACCTCATAAACTCCGGATTCAATAGGCTTAAGTAATCCCCCCCTACCCACAACATAATCGAGATCCTGGATGTTTATGCCGGCTGCCTGAAGTTCCTCCAGTATATGGTTTTTGCGGAATTCAAACTGGTCTACAATTCTTTTGAAAGGCAACAGTTCTTCAGGGGTATGCTTGATATTTTTCTGAAATACAGGACGGTTGTTTTGAAAAACCGCAATCTTGGTTGAAGTTGAGCCGGGATTTACCACTAGGATTTCGATCGGTTTCATTGCGGTATCTTTTGCGTTAGACTATATCCACTGCTGAAGCCAGTAATATGCTGTTCAATTTCGTTTCTCTTGAATCCGAACGGGAAGTCAGCACAACAGGCGCCCGGGCCCCTAAGACTACCGAAGCAACCTCAGCTCTGGCAAAATATACAAGCCCTTTGTAAAATACATTACCGGCTTCTATATCCGGCATCAGCAACAAGTCGGCATCACCGGCCACTTCATTTTGGATGCCCTTGTGCTCAGCGCTTTCCTTGTTTATTGCGTTGTCAAGTCCAAAAGGTCCTTCGATCAGGCAACCGGCAATCCTGCCGTCCCTGCCCATCTGAACCAGAGCAGCCGCATCCACGGTAGCCTGCATCTGGTCATTGACTGTCTCAACAGCAGCAATGACCGCCACTTTAGGCATGGCAATTCCCATATTGGTCAAAAACTCCACACTGTTCTCGATAATAGCCTTTTTGGCTCCGAGATCGGGCGCAATATTGATGGCAACGTCAGTAACGGCAAGAAGTTTGTGATAAGCCGGGATTTCAAAAAGAGCAAAATGAGAAAGAAGGTCGCCTTTTCTTAAACCCCAATCCCGGTTCAGCACTCCTTTAAGAAGTTGAGCGGTACCGCATGATCCTTTCATGAGAAGCTGGGCTTCACCGTCATGTATCAGTTTGACTGATTTTTCAACGGCTATCTGGTTATCCGGTTCGTGAATCTTGATAAAATCATTGATTCCGAAGCCGATCTCACCGGCCATCTGCTCTATCTGTGGAAGGTTGCCGACAAATACCGGAATGATCAGTCCGGCTTCCGTTGCTTCTTTTACCGCATCCAGGGCATGGACATCCTGGGAAGCAGCCAGGACCAGCTTCTTTTTGCTCTTGGCCTTACTTGCCAGGGTGGTCAGCTCTGTCAGCGATTTCATCGGCAAAGAAAATATCCTTTCGGCTTATTTGTTTCTTGAAGTCACGATCCTCTGAGTATCTTCGGCAATCACCAGCTCTTCATTGGTAGTCACCGCCATGACTTTGATCCTGGATCCCGGCCGCGTGAGTACTACATCTTTGCCACGCTGTCCGTCATTCAAGGATGGATCGAAATCCACCCCGAGGAACTCCAGGTTGCGGCAGATGTTTTCCCTGATTTCCGGCGCATTCTCACCGATTCCTCCTGTGAACAATATCAAATCCACCCCATTCATGGCAGCAGAATAGGCTCCGATATATTTCAATACCCGGTAATTAAACATGTCCAGGGCCAGTTGCGCCCTCTTGTTGCCTTTATTCCAGGCCTCATTTTCAATCTCCCTCAGGTCGGAGGATATGCCTGAAATTCCAAGCATCCCGCTGTGCTTGTTGATCAGGGTGTTGGCCGTTTGCTGGTTGATTTCCTCCTTGTCCATGATGAAAGTAAGGACACCCAGGTCCAGGTCACCCGACCGGGTTCCCATGATCAAGCCCTCAACGGGTGTAAAACCCATGGAAGTATCAATCGATTTTCCCTTAAAGATAGCCGCAATGGAGGCACCATTACCCAGGTGACAGGAGATGATCCGCGACTGATTGAATTCCATTCCCAGTATCCCGCATGCTTTCAGTGAAATATAACGATGGGAAGTGCCGTGGAACCCGTACCGCCTGATTTTATATTTCGTATAGAGAGCATAAGGTATGCCGTACATGTATGCGTAATCGGGCATGGTTTGGTGAAACGATGTATCAAAAACGGCTACCTGAGGTATGCCGGGGATCAGCTGAGTCATGGCATCAATCCCTTTCAGGTTCGCAGGATTGTGGAGAGGGGCAAGCTCGCACAATTTCTCAATTTCGTTGTGTACGTGCGCATCGATGAAAGCGCTGTCAGAGAAATTTTCACCTCCATGTGCTACACGATGCCCGGCTGCCTGGATTTCATCAAGACCTTTGATGCAACCGTGATTTTTACTGGTCAGCAATCCCAGGATGTATTCAATACCAGTTGTGTGATCCAGGATCTCCCCTTCCAGAATGATTTTTTGTCCGTCTGCTTTATTATGCTTCAGGAACGAGCCTTTAAGACCGATTTTTTCGACTATGCCTTTTGCCATCACGCTTTTATCGGTCATGTCAAATAACTGATATTTGATGGATGAACTCCCGCAGTTCAATACAAGAATCTTCATGGCTGATTGATTAATAAGTGGTTGTATCGATCCGTTTCCCCAGCTCGTCGTATTTGTAAAAACCTTCGCCGGTTATCCTGCCCAGGCGGTTGGCCCTGACCAGCCTTTTCAATAGCGGCGAAGCCTTGTATTTCATGTCCCCAAACTCGTTGTATAGATTGTCGAGCCAGCGAACCACCTTATCCAGACCAATCTTGTCGGCCAGCTCAAAAGGACCTATTCCAAGACCCAGACCCGTGCGAACGGCCAGATCAATATCTTCCTTGTTCCCTACCCCTTCCTGATACACTTCACAGGCTTCATTTATGAGCGTTGCAAACAACCGGACCGAAATCAGGCCAGGGCTTTCAATGACCGGGATCATCTTTTTCCCGATCAGTTTGACAAATTTTTTGACGTTATCATATGTTTCATCGGACGTATACAGGCCCCTGGCGACCTCAATGATGTTAGCCCCCGGGTTGGAAGTTGAGAAATGGAGGCTGACGCACCGGTCCTTATACTTCAATTCCGATGACAGTTCTGTTATGACTATGGTCGTTGAATTGGTTGCTATGATGGTTGAAGGATCGACGAACTCCTCAATTCTTTTGAATACTTCCTTGCGCAAGCTGACCCGCTCTTCGCGGGTACGGCTTTTGATGGCTTCGAGAACCAGATCGCAGCCAGCCAGGTCTTTACAGTGAATGGTGCCCCGGATCCTGTTCATGACCGTTCTTTTTTCCCCCTGGGTCATACCCCAGTGGTTGATCATGTTATCCAGTTCGGCATTGATACCATTCATCGCCGCTTCGATCTTGTCATCATCCAGCTCAACAAAAACTACTTCGATCCCGCTTACCGCGATCATCCGGATGATGGTTTGCCCAACGGTACCGGCCCCAACAACACCAACTCTCGAGAACAGGGTTTTAGCCTGGTGTTTTTTCCTTAAAGCATAGGGTTCGATGCTTTCAACAATGTCTGACATGTTCGTTTTTATCGGTTAAATTTTCAATATTTTCCTGCCGCCTGGTTAGCGGTAATTGCCACGAGATTAACAATATCGCTCACGGAGCAGCCTCTGGAGAGGTCATTGATGGGCGCAGCCATTCCCTGGAGAACCGGACCAATGGCTTCGGCGTTGGCCAGGCGCTGGACCAATTTATAGGCAATATTGCCTGCTTCAAGTGAGGGGAATACAAGAACATTGGCCTTTCCAGCAATGGGGCTGTCAGGACATTTCTTTTTTCCGATCGATTCAACGATCGCAGCATCCGCCTGAAGCTCTCCGTCAAATTGGAATTCGGGCGCCATTTGCTGCGCAATTTCAGTAGCGGAAGCTACCTTGGCAACCATCTCATGCTGGGCGCTTCCCTTTGTTGAAAAACTCAGCAAGGCCACTCTCGGTTCCATTTCAGCAATATTTTTTGCGGTCCTGGCGGTGCAAACGGCTATTTCTGCCAGTTCCCTGGCGGTTGGATCCGGGTGAACCGCACAGTCGGCAAAAATCATCAATCCATCATCCCCCCACTTCTTGTCAGGCATTATCATCAGAAAAGCTCCTGAAACAACGGAAATACCCGGAAGGGTCTTGACGTATTGGAAAGCCGGGCGTAAGACATCTCCGGTTGCGTTATTGGCTCCGGCGACTTCCCCATCGGCATCTCCGGCTTTGATCATAAGGGTGGCCAGATACAGGGGATTGTCCAGCAATCGCATGGCTTCATCCTTGGTCATGCCTTTGCTTTTCCGGAGTTCAACCATCAAATCAGCATAGGCTTCCTTTTTGGGATGGCTGGCGGGATCGACGATCACGGCCTGTTCAATATTTCTGAGGCAAAGCTTAGCGGCCTCATTCAGAATAACTTCCCTTTTTTCGGTCAGGAAAACCTGGGCCAGTTCTTCCTGGATAATCTGATCGGCAGCCCGGAGGGTTCTTTCTTCCCAGGCTTCAGGTAACACAATTCTCTTCTTAATTCTTTGCGCATTTGATTTGATCTTATCCAGTAATTCCATGTTAATCAATAATTTAGGAGATTTTTTTTGAATCTTCAAATATAGGTAAAAAAGAGTCTCGGCATGCCTCCTACAATATGATTTTTATCAGCTACGGACCTTTTTTGGTTGAAGATTTTAACTTTGTTTAATGCAGATTGTTAACCTTTAACCTGTAAATCATTAAACAAAACTATGGCATTTGACTTGGATATGATCAGGAGGGTCTACGAAGCCTTTCCTGGAAGAGTTGAAAGGACCCGGTCATTATTGAATAGGCCGCTGACCTTGACTGACAAGATTTTATATGCACACTTATCACAAGGCGTGCCTGGGAAGATCCTGGAAAGGGGGTCCGAGTATGCGGAATTTGCACCTGACCGGGTAGCCATGCAGGATGCCACGGCTCAGATGGCCCTGCTGCAATTCATGCAAGCCGGTAAAAACAAGACAGCAGTCCCTGCTACGGTTCACTGCGATCACCTCATCCAGGCCAGGACTGGTGCCAGTTCTGATCTCCGGTCGGCCCTGGATACGAACCGGGAGGTTTTTGATTTTCTTTCCGCTGCATCGAACAAGTATGGAATAGGCTTCTGGAAACCTGGAGCCGGCATCATTCATCAGGTAATTTTAGAAAACTATGCCTTTCCGGGAGGAATGATCATCGGGACCGATTCCCACACGGTGAACGCAGGCGGACTAGGTATGATAGCCATTGGTGTGGGAGGAGCGGATGCGGTTGATGTTATGGCTGGAATGCCTTGGGAACTTAAATATCCCAAATACATAGGGATTCGTCTTTCGGGGAAAATGAACGGCTGGACTTCTGCAAAGGATGTGATATTGAAAGTGTCGGGTATCCTTACAGTTAAAGGGGGTACCGGCTTTATCCTTGAATATTTTGGTGAAGGGGCGCACACGATCTCAGCTACCGGGAAAGGCACCATTTGCAACATGGGAGCTGAAATAGGTGCAACCACTTCTATTTTCGGTTATGACAGCCGCATGGCCGATTACCTTAAAGCAACCGGCCGTGCCGACATTGCCGTCATGGCTGATACAATCGCCCGCCATCTGGATGGGGATCCGGAGGTGTACGAGCATCCGGAGCGGTTCTTCGATCAGGTAATCGACATCAACCTGAGCGAACTTGAACCTCACATCAATGGCCCCTTCACCCCTGATAAGGCCTGGCCCCTCTCACAATTTGCATCCGCTGTGAGGAGCAACGGGTATCCTTCCCGCCTGGAAGTGGGATTGATAGGTTCCTGTACGAATTCATCCTATGAAGACCTGACCCGGGCCGCTTCCGTTGCCATCCAGGCGCTTGATAAGAAGCTAAGGGTTAAATCGGAGTTTACTGTCACTCCGGGTTCTGAACAGGTCAGGTCAACAATTGAACGGGACGGTCTCATCAAAACATTCGAGGCAATAGGAGGTGTTGTTCTGGCCAATGCCTGCGGGCCCTGCATCGGCCAATGGGCACGAAAGGATGCTGAAAAACAAGAAAAAAATTCCATCATCACTTCCTTCAACCGTAACTTCGCCAGCCGGAACGACGGTAATCCCAATACCCACGCTTTCGTTGCTTCCCCGGAAATAGTAACTGCATTTGCGGTGGCAGGCGATCTGACTTTCAATCCGCTGACAGATACCCTTACCAACGAAGAAGGGCATCAAGTCAAACTTGACCCGCCTTCCGGAACCGAATTACCAGTCCAGGGTTTTTCCATCGAAGATATGGGTTACCAATCCCCGGCTCCCGACGGATCTCCAATAACTGTCGGGATAGATCCCCGATCAGAAAGACTCCAGCTTCTTGAGTCATTTGAACCTTGGAACGGACAAGACCTGCGTGGCCTTGAACTGTTGATCAAGGCGGAAGGCAAATGCACTACGGACCATATATCCATGGCGGGTAAATGGCTTCGCTTCAGAGGCCATCTGGAAAACATCTCAAATAATCTTCTGATCGGAGCAACCAATGCTTTTAACCATGAGACCAATCGCGTCAAAAACCGGATTACCGGCACCTACTTGCCGGTTCCGGAATCGGCAAGAACCTATAAATCAGCAGGTATATCAACAATCGTAATTGGCGATGAAAATTATGGAGAAGGATCATCACGGGAACATGCCGCGATGGAGCCCAGGTACCTTGGTGTAAAGGTCATCCTGGCAAAATCCTTCGCCCGTATTCATGAAACGAACCTGAAAAAGCAAGGCATGCTGGCCTTGACTTTTGCTGATAAGTCAGATTATGACCTCATACGGGAAGATGATACATTTGACATTATCGGCCTGGAAACGCTCGCCCCCGGGATCTCATTGATTTTGCAGGTTAATCATGCTGATGGAACCTTCGACCGGATCCGGGTGAATCATACTTATAATTCCAATCAGGTGGAATGGTTCCGTGCAGGATCAGCCCTTAACCTTATCCGGAATAAGCAAAAATGAATCATATGCAATTATTCAAAAATATATATATTTACAAAACCTAACCGTTTGCCGTTGTGATGAAAAGGATCGTGGTATCAAACCCCGTGGTTGAAATGGATGGGGACGAGATGACCCGTGTGATCTGGAAAATGATCCGGGAGCGACTGATATTGCCTTACATGGATATTCCCCTGCTCTATTTTGATCTGGGCATAGAGAACCGGGACCGGACAGATGACCGTGTTACGGTCGAAGCGGCTGAGGCTGTGAAGAAATACGGTGTCGGAATCAAATGTGCCACCATAACACCGGATGAAGCAAGGGTTGCGGAATTCGGGCTGAAAAAAATGTGGAAGAGCCCTAATGGTACGATCAGGAACATTCTGGGAGGAACGGTTTTCAGGGAACCGATCCTGATCAGAAACATACCGCGATTGGTTCCGGGTTGGACCCAGCCGGTTTGCATCGGCAGGCACGCTTTCGGGGATCAGTACCGGGCAACCGATTTTATCGTGAAGGGGAAAGGAAAGCTCACCGTCACTTTCACTCCGGAACATGGGGATCCTCAGGTTCATGAGGTGTTTGATTTTAATGATGACGGGATAGCCCTGGCAATGTATAATACGGACGAATCGATAGCCGGATTTGCACATGCCTGCTTTAATATGTCCCTTAGCAAAAAATGGCCGCTTTACCTCTCGACCAAGAACACCATTCTGAAAGCTTACGACGGGCGGTTCAAGGATATTTTTGCTTCCATATATGAATCACATTACCGGACGGAATTTGAAAAAGCAGGTATTCATTATGAACATCGCCTGATTGATGACATGGTTGCTGCAGCCATGAAATGGTCGGGCGGATATGTCTGGGCTTGCAAGAATTATGATGGAGATGTGCAATCCGATACCATTGCCCAGGGTTATGGTTCTTTGGGATTGATGACCTCGATCCTTATGACTCCTGACGGGAATACCATTGAAGCCGAAGCGGCTCATGGAACGGTCACCCGGCATTACCGCGAGTACCTTCAAGGCAAGTCTACCTCGACAAATCCGATCGCCTCAATATTTGCCTGGACCAGGGGGCTGGCGTTCAGGGGGCGGCTGGATGGCAATACCAAACTGATCGACTTCTCCGGCGAACTGGAGCGCACCTGTATTGAAACCGTGGAGGAAGGCAAGATGACCAAAGACCTGGCCCTTTTGGTTTACGGCAGTCAATTATCGGAAGAAAAATATCAGTCCACTGAAGAATTCTTCAAATCACTTGAAAATAATTTACGTAAGAAACTCTAGCCTGAACATGGGAAAGATCAAACAGTTATTCATTGAAAAAGCCTTGCATAAAGCTGATATTGTCAAGAAGCTCAAGAGCGATTTCAGTGACGTCGTCATCGGAGAGGTGACCATCGGACATGTGCTGTCCGGCATGAAAGGTGTGGTCAGCCTGCTGACCTGCACCTCCAAGCTCGATCCGGACGAGGGAATCCGTTTCAGGGGTTATACGATCTCCGAACTGAGGGAATTGCTCCCTAAAATTTCGCCGGATGACGAACCGCTGCCGGAAGGATTGTTTTACCTGATGCTGATGGACGAGCTTCCGAATCCTGAAGATGTTCAATATATTCAGAATGAATGGATTAAAAGAGCCCATGTGCCCAAGCACGTTTTTGATGTCATTGACAGTCTCCCGCTTGATATGCATCCCATGAATCAGTTTGTTACGGGCATTGTCTCCATGGCCGGAAGTTCGAGATTCATGAAAGCCTATGAGGCAGGCGTTGCTAAAAAGGATTACTGGGACTCAACCTATGAAGGGGTCATGGACCTGATCTCGAGAATCCCGAGGATTGCTGCATATGTATACCGTCATGCCTATCACCAGGGACATCATATTGAACCTGATTCGGATCTCGACTGGGCAGGCAACCTGGCTCACATGATGGGATTTGACCAGGATGAGGTTAAAAAATTTTTCCGTCTGTACCTGACGATCCACGCTGATCATGAAGGGGGCAACGTCAGTGCTCACGCCACGCACCTGGTCGGTTCTGCCCTCGCTTCTCCCTACCAGGCTTACGCGGCCGGCATGCTCGGTCTTGCCGATCCTTTGCACGGTTTGGCCAATCAGGAGGTAATCAAATGGATCTTCGAAATGATGCATGACCTGGGTACCAATGAACCAAAGAAAGAGCAAATCGCTGATCATGTCAGGAAAACTCTTTCCGAAGGCCGTGTTGTCCCGGGTTACGGGCATGCCGTCCTCAGGAAGACCGATCCCCGTTATACGGCCCAGCGCGAATTTTGCCTGAAATACTTTCCCGATGATCCCTTGTTCCAGGTGGTCAGCCGGATTTATGAGGTTGTTCCTCCGATATTGGGATCCGTCGGGAAGATCAAGAATCCCTGGCCGAACGTTGACGCTCATTCTGGTGCAATCCTGGTGCATTACGGAATCAGGGAATATGAGTTTTATACAGTCTTGTTTGCGGTATCACGTGCCCTCGGAGTGTTGGCACAGCTCATTTGGGACAGGGTTTACAGCCTCCCGATCGAGCGTCCCAAATCTCAGAATACCAGGTGGTTCATTGAAAAAGCCGGATTGGATTCCCCTATAAAATTCTAAAACCTGATGTTATATGGATAGAAGAATAACTATTATCGGCGCCGGAAATGTCGGTGCCACCGTTGCTCATGAAATTGCCAGGCAGGACCTGGCCAAGGAGGTTGTGCTGGTCGACGTGAAGGAAGGCACAGCTGAAGGCAAAGCGCTGGACATGTGGCAAACCTCCTCCATCCTGAACTTTGATTCAAGGGTGGTAGGGGTGACCAATGATTACCTGAGAACCCGCGATTCATCGGTCATTGTCATTACGGCAGGAATACCCAGAAAACCGGGCATGTCAAGGGACGAACTGATCAAGACGAATGCAGTGATTGTCAAGGAAGTCACCGAAAAGGCAGTCAAGTATTCACCGGACGCGATCATCATCGTAGTCTCGAACCCTCTGGATGTCATGACCTATGCAACCTACCTTGCCGCAAACAAAACACCCAACAAGGTCTTTGGTATGGCAGGAGTTCTCGATACTGGCCGCTATAAGGCCTTTCTGGCCGAAGCGCTGAACGTTTCGCCGAAGGATATCCATGCCCTTTTGCTCGGTAGTCACGGTGATACCATGGTTCCTTTGAAACGGTACACTTCGGTTTCGGGAATCCCGGTCACGGACCTTCTTGGAGATGATGTCCTTGACAAGATCATCGAGCGCACGCGCAAGGGTGGCGGCGAACTTGTCAACCTGATGGGCACCTCCGCCTGGTATGCGCCCGGATCTGCCGTTGCTGCCATGGTCGACGCCATCGTACGTGACCAGCACCGCGTTTTTCCGGTTTGTACCTATTTACACGGGGAATACGGGTTGAAGGATATCTATTTGGGAGTGCCAGTGGTACTGGGAAAGAACGGCATAGAAAGAATTATCCAGTTGAACCTGAATCCATCAGAAAAAAAACTACTGGAAGAATCAGCAAAATCGGTCAAGGCGCTTATGGACGAACTGGATGCCATGAACCTGTTTTAGCACTTAAAGATCTATTATGCTGATAAAAGGTCCCTTCATTGGCAGGGATCTTTTTATTTTTGCCCTGGCTGAACCCATTATCCCGAGATCATGCCGGATTCTTTTAAACAATTGAAACGGGCACTCGACGGTGATCTTTTCACCGACATCCTGACCCGTACCCTTTACGCAACGGATGCTTCCGTTTACAGGGAATTACCTGCTGCCGTCGTCTACCCGAAGAACGAAAAGGATATAAAAGTCCTGATCACCTATGCAACGGAGCATTGTACAAGCTTAATTCCCAGAACAGCAGGCACTTCACTGGCGGGCCAGGTTGTGGGTTCCGGCATTGTGGTGGACGTGTCGAAATATATGAACCGGATACTGGAAATCAACCCCGAACAGAGGTATGCATGGGTGGAACCGGGAGTTGTCCTTGATGAATTAAACCTGCAGACGGCTGAATACAAGCTCTTTTTCGGTCCGGAAACCAGTACCGGGAACCGTTGCATGATCGGAGGCATGCTGGGTAATAATGCCTGCGGACTCCATTCACTGGTTTATGGCAGCACCAGGGATCATACACTGGCGGTCAAGGCAGTCCTCAGTGATGCCTCGGACGCTGAATTCACTACTCTGACTGCCCCGGAGTTCGATAAAAAGTGCGAGGGCGACCGGCTGGAAAACCGGATCTACCGTAAAATCAGAGACATCCTTTCGGATCCTGCGAATGCCGCTTCGATCCGTTCAGGTTATCCGGATCCTTTAGTCCCGCGACGGAATAATGGCTATGCCCTGGATCTTCTGCTTGAGACCGATCCGTTCACCAGGAATGGAAAAGGTATCAACCTGTGCTGGCTGCTTGGCGGATCGGAAGGTACGCTGGCCTTTTTTACTGCCATCAAGCTGAACCTGGTCGATCTTCCCCTGCTCCACAAAGCTCTGATCTGCGCTCATTTCAACAACCTGAGGGATTCCATAACGGCCAATCTGGTTGCCCTGCAGCACAAACCCACTGCCGTTGAACTGATGGACAGCAAAGTTCTCGAATGCACCCGGTCCAACCGTGCGCAAGAGGCCAACAGGTTTTTCCTTGAAGGCAATCCAAGGGCTATTCTTGTCATCGAATTGGCCAGCCCGACCGAAGAGATGCTGAAACAGAGCCTTGGCCAGACCATACGCCACCTTGAAGAAGAGAAACTGGGTTATGCTTATCCGGTGGTTTCCGGTGCCGACATGAAGAAGGTCTGGGAGCTTAGGAAAGCCGGCTTGGGATTACTGGCCAATATTCCGGGTGACGCCAAGGCGGTCTCGATCATTGAAGATACGGCCGTGCCTGTTGACCGGCTGGCGGATTACCTGCAGGACATGGCTGAGATGTTCACCAGGAACGGCATTGATTGCGTTTATCATGCCCATGTTGCGACAGGGGAATTGCATATGAGACCCACGCTGAACCTGAAAGATCTGGCCGATGTGGATAAATTTCGCCAGGTTGCATCAGAGACGGTAAAAATCGTTAAGAAATACAGAGGGTCTTTCAGCGGTGAGCATGGTGACGGACGGCTACGGGCTTCATTCCTGCCTGAAATGCTGGGTGAGCATAATTATGCCTTGCTCAAGGAGATAAAAGCTCTTTTTGATCCCGGTGGGATCTTCAACCCGGGGAAGATCACGGATCCTCCTCCCATGGACCAGTTTCTAAGGATCGAACCCGGAACGGCAATTCCGGTAGTGGACACCTTCTATGATTTTACCGGGGACCTGGGCTATGTCAGGGCAATTGAGAAGTGCAACGGCAGCGGGGATTGCCGTAAAACCCACCTGATGGGAGGGACCATGTGCCCCTCCTACCAGGCAACCCTGGATGAGAGGAACACCACCAGGGCAAGGGCCAATGTCCTCCGCGAATACATTTATAAGGAAAGCGATCGTGGCTGTCTTGACCACCGTGAAATTTTTGAAATACTGGATTTGTGTCTTTCCTGTAAAGCCTGTAAAACAGAATGTCCGTCGAGTGTTGACATGGCCAGAATCAAAGGGGAATTCCTGCAGCACTGGCAGGACATTCACGGCATCCGTTTCAGGACCTGGCTAATTGCCAATATGCCAGCGATGTACAGGCTCGCTCAACCTCTGGCTCCCCTGTTCAATCTGGTTTTCTCAAGCCGCCTGTTATCAGGCTTTATTAAAGCAGTGTCCGGATTTCATCCTAAAAGGTCCATTCCCCTATTGTCAAGGGTTAGTGTAAGCAGGTGGATGAAGAACAATGTCTTGAAAATCCATCCTACAGGCCATAAGGTTAAAGGAACTGTTTTTATCCTGTTGGATGAATTCACAGAAAACCTGGATGCAGATATTGGCATGAAAGCGATCCGGCTTTTGTCACGTCTCGGATATGAAGTCAGGCTATCGAAACCTTCAGTTAGCGCCAGGACATACATTTCCAAAGGCCTCCTCAGAAAGGCGGCGAAAATTGCCAGACAAAATATTAATCAGTACAAAGACCTGATCACTGACTCCATGCCCCTGATCGGGATTGAACCATCCGCCATTCTCGGATTCCGCGATGAATACCCCGACCTGGTGGGCCCTGAATTGCGACCTTTGTCCCTGGATTTGTCGAAAAACTGCCTGTTGCTCGAGGAATTTCTGGAGCGTGAGATCAAGGCGGGAAGGATCGTAAAGACCGATTTCACCGACTCTCCCCGGGAAATCCTTTTGCACGGTCATTGTCAACAGAAAGCTGTGTCCTCAACAGGTCCAACACGGTTCGTTCTTTCATTTCCGGAACACTATACCTGCAGGGAAATAGCATCCGGCTGCTGCGGTATGGCCGGTGCTTTCGGTTATGAAAAAGAACATTATGACCTGTCCATGAAAGTGGGTGAGCTGGTTCTTTTCCCCGCCATCAGGGGAGCAGGCCCGGATAAACTGATTTGTGCTCCCGGGACTTCTTGCCGGCATCATATTGCGGACGGAACGGGAAAACGGGCTTACCATCCCGCCGAAATCCTTTTTGAAGCACTTTCAACCGAAGGCATCACGACCTCGGGCAAGCAAAACTGATCAGGGAACTTGGCAGTAATGGCAGCATAGAATGCCGATATCTCCATCATGTCCCTTTCAATATTGTTACCCGGATAAAAGACCGGTCCCACACCCACCACTTTACGCTGGTAATCCAGGTATCCCAAGATGATCGGGACACCCGCCTTCCTGGCAATGTGATAAAATCCCCTTTTCCAGACTTTAACAGCTTTGCGTGTCCCTTCCGGAGAGATCGCCAAATAGTAACTGTCCGAATTACGCATCCATTCTCCCAGTTTTTCGACCAGGTTATTGTGTTTTTTCCGGTCGACCGGAATGCCACCCATCCACCTCAGCAAGGTCTCAAAAGGAAACCAGAACAGCTCTTTCTTCATCAGGAAATGTATTTTCAACCCATAACTGAATTTATAAATCATGCCAAAAAAGAAGTCCCAGTTACTGGTATGGGGGGCACCTATGATCACGCATTTTTGTAAAGAAGGGAATTCACCTTCCAGTTTCCATCCCGAGATAAAAAGAAGCAAGGCAGCAATGCTGCGTTGAATGATCTTCATAGGTTTAAGTTAAAATCGATGCGTCAAATCGTCCTTTGTACAAGCCTTCCATGCCGGCATAGAACTTTCTGATTTGTACGATATCCTTGCTGAAATCGCCTGTGATCAGGAATTCCGGTCCAATACCCAGCCTGCGTGTCCGGTAATCGATGAAACCCATATGCACGGGAACGTTGGTCGACTGTGCAATATAATAAAATCCGCGCTTGATCCTCCTCACCTTGCCCCGGGTACCTTCAGGGGTTATCGTCAACCCGAATTCCGCATGCCGGTTAAATTGCTCAACCATCTGTTCAGCCAACCTCCGGTTGTTCGACCGGTCAACGGGTATGCCACCTAATGCCCTGAGTAAAAGGCCCAGGGGAAACCTGAAACCCTCTTTTTTGATCAGGACCTTGGATTTGATCCCCCAAAGAATCCCGTAGCATTTTCCCAGGACAAAATCATACTTGCTGGTATGCGGAAGAACGATGATGATGAATTTTTTGACCGGAGGTTTCGATCCTGTAACGGTCCACCTGAAAATCCGGAAATAGAACCGGGCAACAGCTTTCCACATAAGGCTTGTTTATTCCCGTCTAAGCTATTCTTCCATTATTTGCGTGTTCCCCTGTCATCCAATCTATTCATCCTAAAAACCTTTTGCAGAGTCGTCTCCTCTCGGGTCGGCACCACCTTCATACCGACCGTCAGGCCTTACAAGGATAGCATCCACCCGTCCGATCTGACCCGTTTCCTTAAGTTTGTGTCCCATTCGGATCAGGCGGGCAATGGTCAGTGAATCCAATGCCCCCTTCTCATAGGAAATGATATCAGGTAGCCATTGATGATGAAATCTTTTGGCACTGACTGCCTCCTGCATGGTCATTCCATGATCGATGACGTTTAAAACAGTCTGGAAGACCGATGTGATGATCGTAGATCCCCCGGGACTCCCAACCACCATGAATAGTTCATCGCCTTTTATAAGGATTGTGGGTGTCATGGAACTAAGCATTCTTTTGCCGGGCTGGATGGAATTGGCACTGCTTCCAAGCAGACCGTACAAATTGGGAAATCCGGGCTTAATGCTGAAATCATCCATTTCATTGTTCAGAAAGAATCCCCCGTCCTTAACCATGATCTTGTTACCATACCCGCCGTTCAGCGTGGTCGTGGCAGCCACCGCATTGCCCCACCGATCCGAAACCGAGTAATGAGTGGTTTCCTCACTTTCCTCCAACGGTACACCTGCCCTGATCGAATCGGACGGTACGGCATGGTCTGGTCTGATCAATCCGGATCTTTCCTTCAGATACCGCTTGCCGGTCAATTCATCACCCGGGACCATGACAAAATCGGGATCACCCAGAAATTCCGCCCGGTCAGCATAAACCAGTTTCTCCGCTTCCGCCATCAGATGGATGGTCTGCGCATCCAGGAACCCGGTTTTTGTCATGTTAAGGATTTCCGCCATCCCCAGTAACTGTTTTAGAGCTATGCCACCGCTGGAAGGGGGTGCCATCGAATAAAAAGTATAGGCTTTATAAGTTCCTTTCACGGGTTGCCGCCATTTGGCGTGGTAATCTATCAGATCCTGATGAGTGATCAGTCCCCCTGCTTCCTGCATCTGAGCCACGATCAGGTCAGCTGTTGTGCCTGAATAGAATCCTTCACGTTTAAAATCCCGGATCCTTTCAAGGGTGGCGGCCAGATCCGGCTGCCTTAGCGTGTCTCCTTCTTGCCAGGGTAAGTCACTGACAAGCGGTATTTTCCATGTATTCCGGGCCAGGAAAATGCTCCGGTATTCGTTAAGGTCTTCCGCCTGCGACCGGGTCAAAGGGAAACCCTTCCGGGCCAGGTCGATGGAAGGTTGAATGACTGCATTCCAAGGCAATGATCCGAATCTGGCGTGTGCCAGTACCATGCCGTCAATAGTGCCGGGGACTCCGGAAGCGAAAATGGATTGGGTACTAAGATTTTTGATGACTTCGCCGGTGGAGTCAAGAAACATGTCCGGTCCAGCCTGGGCAGGGGCTTTTTCCCTGTAATCCAATGTGATAACATCCTTTCCAGCAGTCCGGACGACCCAAAATCCCCCGCCGGCAATATTTCCGGCCGCCGGATAGCAGACGGCCAGGGCAAATTCAACTGCGCAGGCAGCATCCATAGCATTTCCACCCTGTTTCAGGATGGACAATCCTATAAGGGAAGCTTCGGGATGAGCCGTCACTACCATTCCTTTGCTCCCTAAGGTGCCAGTATTCGTTTCTGACGATGTGGAAGAGGAACAGGCCATTAGCAGGATCAATGCAGCGAGCGCTGCAAGGGTCAGGACATTCTTTAACATCTCAAGGGCTTTTTACTGTTGAAGCTTGCAAGGTATTCAATAATAATCCGATGCGGGTCATGGGCCCTACCCCTCCGGGAACGGGCGTAATATAGCTGCATTTGGAAGCAACCTCATCGAAGCTGACATCACCGTAAAGTTTCCATCCGGATTTGGAGGTCTCTGAAGGGATCCTGGTAGTTCCGACATCGATCACCACGACGCCGTTTTTAACCATCGAACCTTTAAGAAATCCCGGCTTTCCCAGGGCGGTTACCAGTATGTCGGCCTGAAGGGTCAGTTCATGCAGGTTTTTTGTATAGCTGTGGCAAAGGGTTACCGTACAGTTGCCGGGGGCCGCTTTCCTTGATAAAAGGATCGACAGCGGGGTACCGACGATGTTACTGCGGCCGATAACCACGCAATGCCTCCCGGAAGTTTCTATATCATAATATTCCAAAAGTTTAAGAATGCCGGCAGGGGTGGCGGGCAGAAAACAGGGCAATCCCAGGATCATTTTTCCCAGGTTGACCGGATGAAATCCATCCACATCCTTCGTGGGATCAATGGCTTCAATGACAGCATTTTCCTGTATATGACCCGGAAGAGGCAGCTGGACAATGAATCCATCAACCGAATCATCTCCGTTCAATGAATGAACCACAGACAGTAATTCCTCTTGTGAAGCTGTCTCAGCAAGCCTGATGAGGGTGGATTCACAACCTACATCATGACAATCCTTGACTTTGTTGGATACATAGGTTTCGCTACCGCCATCCGCTCCAACTAAAACTGCTGCCAGATGAGGGCGTTTCAATCCACGTGAGACCCTTGAATCGACCTCTGCACGGATCTGCTCCTTGAGCTCACCGGCAACCCTCTTCCCGTCGATTATGACCATGACTTTCGGTTTAGTTTCTTCTTCCCTGCGTATTGCCCAGCATCCGACCCAAATTCTTTCCGGAAGCAGCGACTTTCATCATTTTCCTGGTCTCATCAAATTGTTTCAGCAACTGATTGACATCCTGCACGGTCGTTCCGCTGCCCAGGGCGATCCGCTTGCGCCGGCTTCCGTTGAGTATCGAAGGATTGTCCCTCTCGGTGGGTGTCATAGAATGTATGATGGCTTCGATATGTTTGAAGGAATCATCATCCATGTCGAGGTCCTTTACCGCTTTTCCCACTCCCGGGATCATGCCGGCAAGGTCCTTGATGTTCCCCATTTTCTTTACCTGCTCGATCTGTTTCAGGAAATCATTGAAATTGAACTGGTCTTTTGCCAGTTTTCTCTGAATCCTGATAGCTTCTTCAGAATCAAATTGTTCCTGAGCTCTTTCAACCAGGGTAACGATATCACCCATGCCCAGGATCCTGTCCGCCATACGTTCAGGATAAAATACATCGAGTGCATCCAGTTTTTCCCCGGTGCCGATGAATTTGATTGGCTTGTTGACTACCGATCGGATAGACAAGGCCGCTCCCCCGCGGGTGTCGCCATCAAGCTTCGTCAGGACGACTCCGTCAAAATCGAGACGGTCGTTGAATTCCTTGGCCGTATTGACTGCGTCCTGTCCGGTCATTGAGTCAACCACAAAAAGGATCTCTTCCGGATCGATAGCCGACTTGATGGAGGCAATCTCCTGCATCATCTCTTCATCAACAGTCAGGCGTCCTGCCGTATCCACAATGACCAAATCGAATCCGTGCTGCCGTGCGTGCCGGATGCCATTCCTGGCTATGGCTACCGGGTCGATGAGTCCCTCTTCCGTATAGACAGGGATGCCGGCTTGTTCGCCGATGATCTTGAGCTGTTCAATGGCAGCAGGCCTGTAAACATCACCGGCAACCAGCAATGGATTCCGCCCGCGCTTTGATTTCAGCAGGTTTCCGAGTTTCCCGGCAAATGTGGTCTTGCCCGACCCGTTCAAACCCGCAATCAGGATCACCGAAGGATGGCCCTTGATATTCAGGTCGGCTTTCTGTCCGCCCATCAGCTGAACCAGTTCGTCATGGACGATCTTGATCATCATCTGGGAAGGCTTAACCGATGCCAGCACATCCTGTCCGATGGCTTTTTCCTTGACGGCGGCAGTAAAGTCCTTGGCTATCTTATAATGTACATCCGCGTCCAGTAAAGCGCGACGGACTTCCTTAAGGGTTTCCGCCACATTGATTTCCGTTATCCTGCCCTGTCCTTTAAGGAGCTTGAACGACCTCTCTAACCTTTCACTTAGATTCTCAAACATTTCGGTTCACAATTACATCCTGTCGGGGATTTCTATTCCGAGCAGATACATTCCGTCTTCAATATGATCCGCGATGAAACCCGACAAGGCCAATCGAAAATTTCTTCTTGATGCATCGGGCTCTCTCAGGATCGGACATTGCTGGTAGAAATGATTATACTCCTTGACCAGTTCGTAGAAATAATTAGCAATCAGGGCCGGAGACAAGGTATCAGCTGCTTCGGCTAAAATTTCAGGATAGCTGTAAATCCTTTTCAACAGGTTGCTTTCACGGGGATCCAGTGCCATTTCGTTACCCCAGCCGCCTGCATTTGTGATTCCTGCATCAGCGGCCTTTCTTTCCACCGACCGGATCCGGACGCACGTGTACTGAATAAACGGCCCTGTATTGCCGTTGAAATCGATGGACTCCTCGGGGTTAAACAGCATGGTTTTCTGGGGGTCAACCTTTAGGATGTAATACTTTAAAGCACCCATCGCAATCCGGTAGTAAACAGCATCTTTCTCGTCTTGAGTAAACCCGCCCAGCTTACCCAATTCATCGGAAACCTCCTTTGCCGTGACGGTCATTCCTTCGATCAGGTCATCCGCATCCACAACCGTTCCTTCACGGGACTTCATCCTTCCGTTGGGCAATTCAACCATGCCGTAGGAGAGGTGAAACAGGGAGTCGGCCCAGGGGAATCCCAGTTTTTTAAGTACCAGGGAGAGCACCTTGAAATGATAATCCTGTTCATTGCCGACTACATAAATGTGCCGCCCAAAACGGTACTCCTCGTAACGCTGATGAGCCGTTCCAAGGTCCTGTGTGATGTAAACGCTCGTGCCATCCGAACGGAGCAATAATTTTTGGTCGAGGCCGTCTCCGGTCAGGTCTGCCCATACCGACCCATCGGGTTTCCGAAAGAACACTCCTGTCTTCAGGCCTTTCTGGACCAGGTTACGTCCCAACCGGTAAGTTTCCGATTCATAATAAATATTATCGAACGAAACCCCCAGTTTCCTGTAAGTCTCGTTAAACCCGGAATAGACCCATTCATTCATCCGTTTCCACAAGAGCAAGGCTTCCGGGTTGCCTTTTTCCCACTGGCGTAACAATTCCTGGGCTTCCAGGATCAGGGGCGCACTGTTTTTCGCTTCCTCCTCCCCCATCCCCGACTCAATCAGCCCTTTCACCTGTGCCTTGTACTCCTGGTCAAACCGAACGTAAAACTCTCCTACAAGCTTGTCTCCTTTTATTCCGGCCGACTCCGGTGTAATGCCATTTCCCCATTTCTGCCAGGCGAGCATGGATTTGCAGATATGAATGCCCCGGTCATTGACGAGGTTCACCATTTTGACCGGGCTGCCAGCAGCTTGAATGATCCTGGAAACCGCATGACCCAGAACGTTATTCCTGATATGACCCAGGTGGAGTGGTTTATTGGTGTTGGGTGAAGAGTATTCAACCACGACTACAGGGGTGCCGGGATCAGGAATTGAATGGCCATAATGCCGGCCATGCCTTATGCCATTGAAATATTCAATCCAGAAGGAATCTGCAAGAACCAGGTTCAGGAATCCCTTGACGACTTGAAAGGAGATAATTTCAGGCAGCTGTTCACGCAAGAAATTTCCTATCTCGGTGGCAGTGAGTTCAGGATTTTTGCCAGAGAACCGGGTAAAGGAAAAAACCACTACCGTAAAATCACCTTTCTGATCTTTGCGGGTATTTTGTACAAGGATTGATGACGGCTCAATATCAGCCTGGTAAAGAACCTTCAGGCAACGAGAAACCGTTAAAGCAATCCTTTTTTCTATGCGCTCCATCTCTGAGGTACCAAAGAGCCGCAAAGATAATAAAGATCAGGCAATCCGGCAGGCAGTTCCAAGTTTATAAAGGTCAAGGAGGAGAAGAGGAGGATCAGGTTTCAACAATCGTCTTCTGATGGATTTGTCCAACATCCCTAAAACTTGTTTCGTCAAGCCTTTAAGACCTGCCTTCCTGATCCTGATGAAACGTTTGAGAAGGTTGATATCCCTTATCATTTCAACCGGCAGGATTCCGGCCTGGTACAGCTTGACCAGATTACCCACCGATTCATCCACTTTCTCCAGGAAACGGCTGGCAGGTTCAAGCCCGAGATGCATCAGCCCGTTATCGAGGTGCACAATGGAAACATCCATCTCTTTCAAACGAAAACCGAAAAAAGTATCCTCATGTCCGTAACCGGCGATGTTCTCGTTAAACCGGATTTTCTTAAAAACATCCACTGGAACAAGGAAATTAAAGGTTGAGAAAGATTTCCATGGTTTTTTACTACGTATGGAAGCCGGGGCCTGCTCCCGCGATCTGCCGTATCTCCATCTGAGCTCATAAGCCGGATCGGCAGGCTTTTCTTTTGCATACAGGGTTCCTCCCGCAAGAACGGTTTTGGGTTCCAGATGGATGAGATAATTAGTGATATAGTCAGTATGGACAACCCCTGCATCACCATCAATAAACAGTAAATAGGGATAACGGGCCGCCTCCGCCAGACTGTTTCGGTTGGCACTCCGACCCAGGGATTTATCCCGGTAAAAACCAACTATTTTCGAAGAATTTTCAAGTTCAGTCTGGTAGGCAGGTTTTTTTAAGTTTGGCGTATCATCACCTATCAGGATCTCATAGTCGACACCCGAACGGTCGAGCTGTTTCTCCAGGTCCCTGGCCAATTGTGTGGGATCCCAGGCAAAAACCGGAATTAATACTGAAAGCATGAACTATTGCGTTAGGTCAAATGTAGTCATTGTCTATCTTTGCCGGAAATTCTGCCTATGGCTTCTTTGCGCCGCTTTTATATAGTAACGGTTGTGGGCCTGCTTTCATTTTGTTCCTTGCCGGGCCAGGGTTACAGGATCCTGGTCCGCGTACCGGACCTGCCCACTGCCGACCTGATCCTGGCGCACCGGTTTGGCATGAAATTCTACACGGATGATACGGTACGCACACAGGGCGACGGGAATGCCTTGTTTTCCTCCGAAACTCCGATGCCGCAGGGAATGTATCAAATCGTTTTTCCTGATAAGAAATACATTGAGTTCTTTCTCGGTGACCAGCAGGTTTTTGAAATCTCCACGGAGGCTTCTGGCTCCAGGGACAAGATCCTGTTCAACGGATCACCTGAAAACACAAGCTTCAATCGTTGGCAGACCCGGTTGAGCTCGATCAGGAGTCAATCCTCCTCATTACAGGAAAAGATCAGAAAAGGCAACCTCTCAGCCGATTCCGTACAATGGGTCAATAAAGAATTAAGGACGCTCAATGCAGCCTCCAACCAGGTCTGGGAGACAGCCCTGAATGAATTGCGTGGAACGGTTGCCGGTAAGTTCATCAGCGGCATGAAGCCTATACGGATCCCCGATTCCCTGGCTTCGCAACGGACTCAGGAAGGTCAGATGAAGCAATACAGGTATGTCAGGGAACACTTCTTTGATGACGTGGATCTGGCAGATGAAAGGATGCTGAGGACTCCCCTGATCGAGACTAAACTGGATCAGTACTTCAACCAGGTTGTCCCCCCCTATCCTGATACAATCATCCGGGACGCTGTCACCATTATCGAACGTTCCCGCTCACATCCGGAGGTTTTTCACTTCGTTCTCCAGTACCTGTTCAATCTGTATTCGGATCCCAAAATAATGGGAACGGATGCTGTTTATGTTTATCTCGCTGAAAATTATTATCTGAAAGGACAGGCTCCCTGGATCGATTCGACCAACCTGAAGGGCATTCTGGTCCGCGCGGCCGAATTAAAGCCATTGCTGCTTGGGAACATGGCACCCGTATTATCGGGATTGGTCAACACGGATGACATCCCCGTAGAGATTGACACCATTAAATGCGAATACCTGGTACTGCTTTTCTGGGATCCCGGGTGCAGCCATTGTAAAATAATAACCCCACAGCTTTATCAGGAATATCAGGCCCTTAAACTTATTGGGTGTGAAATAGCGGCAATCAATACCCATGCTGAAAAAGAGCCCTGGATCAAGTTCATTTCAGAGCATCACCTGGATTGGTACAACTTATATTCTCCCCTTCAATACCGTCAGCTTATCGAGCAATACCAGGTCTACACGACACCGCGGATTTTTGTGCTGGACTCCGACAGGAAGATTGCCGGCAAAGATCTGGCCGTTGAGCAAATCAAGCCATTCATTGAGCAGATCAGGGCTTCTCGCTCAGAAAGGCATTAATGCCTGATAACCACGACTTTTTGAGTAAAGCGATAGTCATCAATCTTCAGGCTGACCAGGTAAATGCCCGATGCAGGCGGGTGAATTTGCAGTTCAATAAGATTGCCTGAACGGGTGAGATCCGACATCACCTTCTGGCCTTTCAGGTTGAAAACCGAAACACCGGCCTTATTATAAACCAGATGCCCGAGGTTTAGTGAGAAACTACCCTCGTTAGAATTAGGCAAGATCCGGATCTCCTGTTCATAGGTATCCGGCAAGTAGGCCGTTTCAAGGGAAAGATCGATCGATGAATGAATGCCGGCCAGGTCAGTAATGGACAGCCACTGGTTGTTCCTGACGGCAAAGACCGTGCTGGCGCCATCTTTACCACGGTCGACCGCCATGGCAGAACAGAAGGTTCCATTCTCCCAGGGCTTAATTTCAAAACCGGCATAGGTTACCTGGTCTTTTTTAAAGCTTACAGGGCTTTTGAACCAGCAGGTTATCCGGGTGCCAGGCTCCTTGTCGTTCAGCAGGATTGAATCCCGGTGCATTTCTTTCCTTGCGGAATCCCAAACAACCAAAGGAAGGTAATAAACGGAATCCCATAGGGAGATTTTCTCAAGGGCGATAGTAAGGCCCGTGATCATCCTGGCCGTATCACCCGTATTCCGGAACTCTTCCGCATATGCCGTGATTCCTTCGCTGTTGGAGCCGGGACAGTAACCCCGGCTTCCGAGAGTCAGGTATCCGGTATGATCAACCGATGAGACGTTGGAGAAACTGACCGGTTTATAAATGATCACATCCGGTAACACTTTAATCCGGTTGTAATGGATCAGGGTATAAGTGTTATCGATAAATTCAACCTCTTGTTTTACTGTGAATTCGCCAGCATTTGTGAATGAAAGCACCACAGGTTCCAATCCCGATGCCATGGAAGGTTCAGCACCGGTCACATTCCAGGTGACCGACAGCGGTTCCCCACGACTGGCATCTGTGAGAGTGATGGCACGGCCACGGACTACCCGGTTTTCGCTGATCCAGCCTCCGGGGCAATCGAAGACCTTGACCGTTTGCCTGATGGAATCCACCCCCTCGGAGTTCTGCACCTTCAGTGTGATTGTGTAGAGCCCTGTCTGCGCGAAAACCACGGGACCGGGGTCCTGGCCTGACAATAACTCCTGATCAGCACCCGGAATGGTCCAGGTCCAGGAAACCGGGCTTCCCGTTGAGTGATCGGCCAGATAGACATTCTTACCCGGGTGAATAATTTCAGGCCTGGCCTCAAAATTGGCCAGAGGTTTTCCGCCGCTGTAAGGATCATATCCATTCATGACCTGCGCCCCTGTCTGGCCAGGATCAAGCCAGCATTTCAACTGATCGGAGGAATCGGGATATTTGTCCCAACTGATGGAGATCTTTTGAAAATAATCATTGAAGTTATAATCGCAGCTTGCATCCCCACCGGTCAAATCCCCGACAATCCGGTGATCGGAATTAAACAGGGGTGAACCGGATGAGCCACCTTCCGTTGTCCCAAGGTCCCATTGACTGATCAACCAATGCGTATTGCTATCGTAGCCGCCGCCGAAATCTCCTGTTACAACCCGGTGGTACGATTTGGATATCTTTTTGACATCACCGGCAGGATGGTGGATGCAGGTGACGGAATCCAGATAGATGACCACCCTGCGGTCCCAACCTGCATAATAAGGTTCATAATTCTTAGGGGGTGCGGTATTCAGTTCAACCAGGCTGAAATCCAACTTGCTCGTGGTTGCCAGCAGCCTGGAACCTGAAAGTGAGAATTGCAGCGAGCCTGTTCCTGAGACACAATCCGGTTTTTCGTAACGGAAATAAAAAACGGATTGCTGGGCATGCCATTCAACACCGATGCAATGATTTGCGGTGAACAGCAGTGGCCTGCCATCGATGGCCGTGTTATTGATCAGAGCTCCTGAACACAACAACGTTCCTCCCCTTATAAATTTTACGACCGATCTCTTTTCGATCTGCCAATCAGCCCCGGCAGGACAATTTATATCTACATTGCATGAACCCGAATGATCCATCTCTTCGGAACCGAAAAAACCTTTGAAGTCATGGCTGACCTGCATAATTTCAATGGCCGGTTTAAAATCGGGAAATGCCGGGAGATCCAGTTCGATGATGATCCGGTCACCGGGGACCGGCATGGTTGGGAAGACTCCAGAACGGGTTTCATTGTCACGGGTAAAGGCACCCCTGACCACCTTGTAATCCTGAGAATAAAGATACAAGGCCGCTCCTGCAGGAATATGAAATTTCCTGAAGATCAGGTTAATTGAACGAGCTCCTTGAGATTCTACTGCCAGTCTCCATATGCGTGACCCATCGTTGAATTCTTCCCACACTCCATCCCTGCTATCCGCCAGGGAAACGTTAATCGGATAGGCAAAAACACTTGATTTCAGACGATCGGAAAACTGGTTCAGATACTCATTCCTTGCCTGAGGGGTGACGTTTGGCAAGCGGAGGATTTCAAGTGCCTGCTTAAAGTCTCTTTCCCGGCTCCACGGGATACCCGGATATTCTACCTGTGCCAGCAACGCACAGGAGAATATCGAGAATAGAAGGGAAAGGCAGATCTTTCTCATGTATGACCGTTTCCGGATTCCCGACAAATGTAGCGATTAATGGAGGCAAGCCAAGAACTCAGAAACAAGTTCCTCAATTAAAAACTACGCGGTTGGGCCCAATACCCACTTCGGTTGAATCGACCAGTGATCCGGCCGGATCATACCGGAGCAACCAACCATTGGCAGTAAAGGTGGGTGCACTCAGACCGTAAATAAGGTCCGTTTCGGGATCAATACCGAAACCGTAGAATATACCCTGGATCAGAGGCACGTCAGGTGCCGTTGAAGCATTGCAGTCCATCCGGTAAACTCCTCCGGATTCAAGATAATAAATGGTTGAACCGTCGGAAGACACACCCATGCTCATCGGCCAGAAGTAATCTCCCGTCATTCCGACAGGTATCGAGCGGATCGTGGAACCTGTTTGAACATCTATAACCTCAATCGAGGATCCGGTTTCTTCCGCGAGGGTCCAGCCCTCCCAGACGATTTTACCCTTGCAGAGAACCCAGAGGTTATCTTTTCCATCCAAAACCATATCCGTGGGGTTGTAACCGGTTTGCCAGGTCCAGGCCACTTCATCCGAGCGGGAATCAATGACAGTGATCGTACTGTCGTTTCCCCACCCTCCTGAATTGGCAACCAGGACTAAATTGCCATATCGTAAAAGATGCTCAGGCCCAAATCCGCACTGCAAGGAATCCGTTATCTGTAATAAGTCGGTGTCAACAACATAAATGGTTCCGGAAAAATTCCCATCCGACAGGTAACCTTTATTATCGCTGACCGGCAGGAAGAACCTGGGGTAACTCAACCCGTCAATGATCCCCAGTGATTCAAACGTATTCAAATCGACGACCTCCAGTTTCTGTGAATTATTGACCACGATAAATCCCTTATTTCCGTGGACAGACATGGACTGGACCACATCACCAAGCGATCTGCCGTTTATCAACTCAAAAATATGATTGACCATTTTAATTGAATCCGGATCGAAATAACTGACCGATCCGTTGCTGTTGCCGAATCCTCCTTCATTGGTTATAAAAGCTCCGTGACGATAGCCTGTATCCGCAGATTTTTCAGGGTTATCCTTGTCACAGGATGGGAACAAGGCTAGGATTACAGACAAGCAAACGGCAGAGCTATTCCTTTTCATGGTCTTGCAGGGTTTTGTTAAACATATATATTGCTGATAGATAAAAAGATATGCCAGGTGATGGGTAGGCACGCACCATCTCATAAGAACAATTGAACAAATTCAAAACGGTACCTGACAATTTCAACAGGCCCGTGCTGAACACGAACTTATAGCTGACCTGTGCATCAACAAGATGGTAGGGATCGAGATCAAGCCAGGGATCATGGTCATCGGTCGAAAACCTTCGGCCGGTGAACCGGTAGGTCAGGTTACTTTCGAACCCCGACACGCCAAAGGAACCTGTTGCCTGCAAGAGATGCAACGGCACATAGGGCAACTGCCGGTCTAATCGGCTGACAACCTCCGGTTGAGTAAAATCAAGGCTTTCCGTATAAGAATACATGGCCCGGAAAGCTATCCTGTTCATGCCTGCCGAATAGCGGACAGACAAATCCGATTCGATGCCCTGTGCCCTGACTTTCCTTACATTCAGCGGAGACCAATAAGTGCCGGTCGGAACCCATTGTATCCAGTTGTTGACATCCTGGAAATAAGCCGTCAGTGAGATCTCCGTCTGAAGCGGTATATTAAAGCTTTTGGCCCAGCTTATGCCCAGGTCACAGCCGGTACCGGTTTCAGCAAGGAGTTCAGGATTGCCACCGGGGATCCAGTAACGTTCATTAATGGTCGGCAGTCTGAATTTATTGGAAATCATGGTTAAAAATGTGATGCCGGTTTTATTTGAACGGTAACGGGCAGTGATGGAATAAAGGGTCTTCAAGCCTGTTTTAGTGCCTATTATCTCCCTCAAATCGAGACTGGTAAAAAAGTTATTTTTCCCGAACCCTCCTGAGACGAACAGTGAACCGCGGTATTCTTCGATCTGCGCGGTGAACGAACTGCCCGTGGCGGTAAGCCGCTCAAAATCGGTTCCACCCTCAATCCGGATATCCTGGGTCACGTTCCAGCGACTGCTGATGCCAACCGGCAAGTAGGTCGTTTGAATTCCGGACCACCTGACCAGTGGATCTTCCTGAACTGGTGTTTCCTGATAATACAAGGAGTCCGTAAGCCAGGCACAGGTAATCTCAAGAGTATGCTTTGAGGTATAGCGGTTGAGTCGCGTGAAGATCCTGCCCGAGTAGTCCTGTTGGTTGGAAAGCCATCTGGGCCGGCTGCTCATGGCATTAGGGAGATCCTTGTTCCGGTACTGAAACCAACTTCCTGAATGAATGATCCACTTGTTTCCCAAACGGATAAACAGGTTCTGTTGAAGCCCGGCGGTGAATAAGGTATCATTTTCCCTCAACTCCCTCGGATTTTCAGGCTTGAATGCATTCCGGTATGGATAATTATTGGGACTTGTTTGCGCGAATCCTGCCGCCTGGTATTGCCACCAGCGGTTGCCGGTCCGGAAACTGGCCCCGCCCCGTGCATGTCCCCAGGATCCTAATTCTGTATAGACATTAAAAGACACTTTATTGTCCCAGTCAGGTTTATTGATCAGGTTTAGCGATCCGCCGAAGGTTCCGCTGCCGAACAGGGAGCCCGGGACTCCGTAAATGATTTCGAGGGCATCTGCCAGATTGGACGATACCAGGGAAAGATCAATGGTCCCGGTCGTCGGGCTGTTTATTGGAATGCCGTTCCAGTTGATCTGGGTGTGCGAGGGAGAGGTTCCCCGCATCCTGATGGATGTCAATGAGCCCTGACCGCCATATTGAGTGATATTCAGGTTGGTTTCCCGTTTGATCACGCTGGCCAAATCATCTCCGTAGTATTTTGTTTTTAATATGGTATCCAGAGTCAAGCTGTGCATTTCCGATAACCTTTCCGATTTTCTCAAACCCATAATCCGGATCTCCTGAAGCGGAAAATCGACCGATTGTCCACGGGAACCGATTCCGGTTGTCAAGGCGGCAGCCAGTAGAAAAAATCTTGCGAAAATGAAACTGTTGATTCTGTGCATACAGTCTTTCGGTTTATTCCGAACCTACAGATAATTACCCGCACAGGCAGGTCTTCTGACTTACTCCCTGCTCCTGGCGCCTTCCCATCCCTTTCGGAACAGTGGCGGGTTGCCAGTGCAGTTACCGGAGATCACAGCAGCGGAAACTGTCCAGGATTTGAACCTGATTCCCTTTTCTTGTCTTTACCGGCTGGCAAAAACAAACCTGTACCTTACAAAAATAGTTATATTTAGCTAACGCTTCGGACTTAACCGGAAAAGTGACCTGGTTTTTTATAAACAACCTTCGGGCATGGAGCAGAATTCTGTATATGAGCGGATTAAGCAACTTAGAAAAGACCTGGAATTGCATAACTTCCGGTACTATGTCCTGAACGATCCCTTGGTGACGGATTATGAATATGACAGGTTGATGGAGGAGCTGATCCGTTTGGAACAGGATCATCCTGAATTTGCCGATCCGTTTTCACCCTCGGTCAGGATCGGAGACGACCGGAATCAGGAGTTTACACAGCGGGAGCATGCAACGGCCATGTTTTCTCTCAGCAATTCCTACCAGCTGGAGGAAATATATGATTTTGACCAGCGAATCAGGAGAAGTGTCGGGGGACCGGTCGAATATGTTTGCGAACTCAAATTTGACGGAGCTGCCATCAGCCTCACTTATGAAAATGGTAAATTGTTGCGTGCAGTAACCCGTGGTGATGGATTGGTAGGAGACGATGTCACTTCCAATGTTAAAACCATCCGCAGCATTCCGTTGATATTGAAGGGTGAAGATTACCCGGCCCTTTTCGAGATCCGGGGAGAAATCATCCTGTTCAGGAAAGTTTTTGACCAGCTGAATGCCGAAAGGATAGAAGACGGCGAGGTTCCCTTTGCCAACCCCAGAAACGCGACTGCGGGTACGCTTAAAATGCAAAACTCCTCAGTTGTGGCCCGACGCCATCTCGATTGTTTTCTGTATAGCCTGTCAGGCAGGGAACTCCCTGCAAGAACCCAATGGGGTAACCTGGAATGGGCCAGGAAAGCAGGATTCAGAATATCGGAACATATCGAAGTGCATGACTCGATTGAAGGAGTTTTCACTTTCATAGAAAAATGGTCGACCGGCAGGAAGCAGTTACCCTTTGATACGGACGGATCGGTAATTAAAGTGAATTCCCTGGAACAACAGGCAGAACTCGGCTTCACCGCAAAGAATCCACGGTGGGCTATCGCTTTTAAGTATCCTCCGGAAAAGGCTGAAACAACCCTTTTGTCTGTGGATTTCCAGGTAGGAAGAACAGGAGCCGTAACACCCGTCGCAAACCTGGAACCGGTATTTCTGGGAGGGACAACTGTTAAACGTGCATCCTTGCACAATGCCGACCAGATTGCGTTGCTGGACCTTCACCTGGGTGACCGGGTTATAATAGAAAAAGGAGGGGAAATTATCCCTAAAATAACGGGAGTCAATAAATCCGGCAGGGATCTTCTTGCTGTCCCGGTTCAATTCATTTCCATTTGTCCCGAATGTTCCACTCCTCTTTCCAAGGATCCCGGAGAAGCCAGGCATTATTGTCCAAACGAAGACGGCTGTCCGCCCCAGATCAAGGGACGGATCGAGCACTTCATCAGCCGCAAGGCCATGGGAATTGACGGTTTAGGCCAGGAAACGGTTGACCAGCTTTATCAGGAGGGACTCATGAGAAGGATCACTGATCTTTACCATCTGACTGCCGATCAGCTTCTCAGCCTTGACCGCTTTGCGGAAAAATCGGCAACCAACCTGATCACGGCCATCGAAGCTTCAAAGCAAGTCCCTTTTGAAAAAGTGTTGTATGCCATAGGGATACGGTACGTAGGAGAAACTGTAGCTAAAAAGTTGGCCCGGACGATGGTCAGCATAGACCGGATCATGGCTGCTTCCGCTGAGGAACTTCTGGAAGTCCCTGAAGTGGGTGAAAAAATTGCCGACAGCATAATTACTTTTTTTTCCAGGGAGAAGAACAAACTTCTGATTGAGGAAATGAGAGCGACCGGATTACAGATGCATGCCCAGATCGTCAAGGCTGACCGGCAGAATCTCCCGCTTAGCGGCAAAACCATTGTCATTTCTGGTACTTTCAACAAACTGAGCAGGGAGGCGATCAAGGAACTGATCGAACAAAACGGTGGCAGAAGCTCATCTTCAGTGACATCGAAAACCAGTTTCATTGTGGCCGGGCAAAACATGGGACCAGAGAAAATGAAAAAAGCGGAAAACCTCAAAATACCCCTGGTTACTGAAGATGAGCTGCTAAAGATGGTTGGAAATGAATCTCAATGGACCCTTTTCTGATCGGGGCGCAACGGGTCTGCTGATCTTTTTTTAAGTTTGCGACATCATGGTGACATTCATTCAACGCATATTTTTAAAGCCTGGCATGGTCTCTCATTTCCAGCATACAAGGGACCAAAAGGCGTTTGTCAGCCTCAATGAAGCAACCTCCGTTGGTATCCTGGCTGATTTAAGGGTGTCTGGAAATTTGCCGGTTGTGGTTCACTTCGCCCGATCCGTTCATAAACCCAGCCGGAGATGTCATATCCTCCTGATCATACCGGACAAGAGAAAAGAACTCAATCCTCTCAATTACGAGAAGCAATTCCCAGGAATGCCGGTAGAATTGGTCTGTCAGGATGAAATGAATATCTTCAAGGTTCCAAGGAAAGATTTGACCCATCACTTCACGGTTAACAAGTATGATATTGTTTTCTACCTGGAAACCGGATCCAATTTTTCGCTGGAATCAATCTTCTATCATACCCATTCAAAAATGTATGCCGGGGTATCAGGCTTATGCAGCGGTTATTTTGATTTCGAGATTGACCTTGCCGATCGCCCTGAAATGTCACATCTGACTGAAAACTTGCTTAAATACCTGCAGAAAGTCCCGGAAAAGCAGGAAAGTAATATTCCGGAATCCGATAAATTCACACTATTCTGATTATGAGCGATATCCGATTTCGAGGAGCCGGCGTGGCGCTTGTCACTCCATTCACATCCGCAGGCGAGGTGGACTACCCGGCGCTGGAACGGGTGACTCTGCATACCATCAATCAGGGAATTGATTTTTTGGTGGTTCTTGGCACTACGGCAGAAACCCCAACTTTAACTACCGAGGAAAAAGACAGGATCATCCAGACCATTCTCAGGGTAAACTCAGGGCGAAAGCCCGTTGTCCTGGGCATTGGCGGGAATGATACGGCCGCGGTCATCAGACAAGTCCGGGCCCTTCCCATTTCCGGCATCGACGGCATACTTACGGTTGCTCCCTATTATAACAAGCCCAACCAGACTGGACTGCTGCGCCATTTCGAAGCGATCGGGTCGATAAGTCCTCTTCCGGTCATCATTTATAATGTACCGGGTCGGACCGGCTGCAGCATTTCGGCTGACACCACATTAAAGCTGGCCTCTGATGTCCCGAAAATCATCGCAACCAAGGAAGCCAGTGGAAATCTCGAACAGATCATGGTCATCTTAAGGGATCGGCCCGAGGGATTCATTGTCCTGTCGGGCGACGACAGCTTGACCCTTCCGTTGATGAGCCTGGGAGCTGAAGGTGTGATATCCGTTGCGGCAAACCTCTGGCCAGATAAAATGAGCCAAATGGTGCATCTCGCACTCGAAGGGCAAATAGCAAAAGCCAGGACCCTGCATTTCGAAATGATGGAGCTGATGTCCCTGATATTTGCCGAGGGCAGCCCCTCAGGGATCAAAGCGGCATTGAATGCAGCCGGCATCTGCGGCAACAGCCTGCGTTTGCCGTTAGTCCCGGTTTCCGCTGCCTTGCAGGAAAAAATAGAATCCTGCCTGTAACGTCCCGGGTACAATTATAAAAAAGGCTGCCTTCAGGGGCAGCCTTTTGTGTTCAGGCACGGGAAGCCAGTTCAGGCCTGCCGTGGCATTGTTTATACTTTTTCCCGCTTCCGCAGGGACAGGGATCATTTCTGCCTATCTTCTTTTCCACCCTCACAGGTTGTACCTGGTTCCTTGGCTGCGGGGGCGGTCCGCCCTGGCCGGTCGCGGATCCGGGGCTGTAATTGGGCATGTCGGTTTTGCTGGTCTGGTATTTACTCATGTCAAGCTTCTGGCGGGCATGTGCTTCTTTTACCTGCTCAGGTTCCTGGAAAGGAATCTTGCCTTTCATGAGCATGGATATCACTTCACGGTTAACCCGGTCGATCATGTTTTTAAACAGGTCAAAAGATTCAAGCTTGTATATCAGGAGAGGATCCTTTTGCTCATAGGTCGCATTTTGTACCGACTGTTTCAAATCGTCCATTTCCCGGAGATGTTCCTTCCAGGCCTCATCAATGGTGGCAAGGATAACGGATTTCGAAAAAGCCTTGACCAATTCCTTGTTTTTGGATTCGTAGGCTTTTTTAAGGTTAGTGGTGACATTCAGGGTTTTCTGGCCATCTGAAATGGGTACCAGAATATTCTCATACTGATGCGATGCCCTTTCATAAACATCTTTGATAACTGGCCAGGCTTGTTGGGCCATGATCTGGTTTTTGGCATCGAACGACTTGATCAGCCGTTCGGAAAGTAATTCTGCGATTTGATCCGGGTGGTTCTCATGGAATTCAGCTTCAGCCACCGGTGTATCAATGGCCAGGAAACGAATCAGATCCAGCCTGAAATTATCGAAGTCTTCCACGGATTTATTCTCTTCCACAATAGTTCCTGCCAAGTCATTCATCATGTTCAGGATGTCCATTTCTATTCGCTCACCGTAGAGCGCATGCCTTCTTCGGCTATAAACCACTTCGCGCTGGTTGTTCATGACGTCGTCATATTCCAGCAACCGCTTGCGGATGCCGAAGTTGTTTTCTTCGACTTTCCGCTGAGCCCTTTCAATGGACTTTGTGATCATGGAATGCTGGATCACCTCACCCTCCTTAAGACCGAGGCGGTCCATCATTTTAGCGATCCGGTCTGAACCGAACAGCCTCATAAGGTCATCTTCAAGGGAAACGAAAAACTGGGAACTTCCCGGATCGCCCTGGCGGCCCGATCGTCCACGCAACTGCCGGTCAACCCTGCGTGATTCATGCCGCTCCGTTCCGATAATGGCAAGACCTCCGGCATCCCTGACGCTCGGATGAAGTTTTATATCCGTACCGCGACCGGCCATGTTGGTGGCAATGGTTACCGCACCGGGTTGGCCGGCATGGAGGACAATTTCAGCCTCCCTCTGGTGCAACTTGGCATTCAAAACATTATGTTTGATACCCTTGATTTTCAGCATCCTGCTTAATAACTCCGATATCTCAACGGAGGTGGTACCCACCAGCACGGCTCTGCCTGCCTCGACCAACCGGACGATTTCTTCAATTACCGCACTGTATTTTTCGCGTTTGGTTTTGTATACCAGGTCTTCCCGGTCTTCCCTGATGACCGGACGATTGGTCGGTGTAACAATTACTTCCAGCTTATAGATGCTCCAGAATTCACCCGCCTCGGTTTCAGCTGTACCTGTCATTCCCGACAGCTTGTTGTACATGCGGAAATAGTTCTGAAGGGTAATGGTGGCAAATGTCTGAGTGGCTGCCTCAACTTTGACGTTCTCCTTGGCTTCTATTGCCTGGTGAAGCCCGTCGGAATAACGCCTGCCTTCCATGATGCGCCCGGTCTGCTCGTCAACGATCTTGACCTTGTTGTCAATTAAAACATACTCGACATCCAATTCAAACAGCGTGTAGGCTTTCAGTAACTGGTTGATCGTATGAACCCTTTCTGATTTCACCGAAAAATCGCGTATCAGGGAGTCTTTCCTGATCAGTTTTTCATTATCATCCTTGGCGGTTTTCTCGATCTCGGCTATTTCAACCCCGATATCAGGAAGAATAAAAAATTCCGGATCCTCCCCTTCACCGGTTATCAGGTCAATGCCTTTTTCCGTAAGTTCCACCTGGTTGTTTTTTTCATCGATGACAAAATAGAGGTCATCGGTCACCAGGTGCATATTCTTGCTGTTCTCCTGCATATAGAAGTTCTCCGTCTTGTGCATGAGCGCTTTCATTCCTTCTTCACTCAGGTACTTGATCAACGCCTTTGTTTTCGGCAGACCTTTATGGGCTCTCAATAACAGTTTGCCACCTTCTTGCTCATTTTCTTCCGCGATCAGTTTTTTTGCCTGGTTGAACACTTCATTGAACAGCGTTCGCTGAGCATTCACCAGCTTAACCACTCTCGGTTTCATTTCAATGAAGAGCTGGTCCTCTCCTTTCGGCACCGGGCCTGAAATGATCAACGGAGTCCTGGCGTCATCGATCAAAACGGAGTCAACCTCATCGACGATGGCATAATTGTGTCCCCTTTGCACCAGGTCATCGGGTGAGATGGCCATATTATCCCGGAGATAATCAAAACCGAATTCGTTGTTTGTTCCGTACGTTATGTCTGCCAGGTAAGCATTCCTGCGGGCTTCTGAGTTTGGCTGGTGCTTGTCGATGCAATCCACGCGCAATCCGTGAAACTCAAACATAGGTCCCATCCATTCCGAGTCGCGTTTGGCCAGATAATCGTTAACTGTAACCACGTGCACGCCTCGTCCCGGAAGAGCATTCAGGAAAACGGGCAAAGTGGCCACCAGGGTTTTCCCTTCACCGGTCGCCATCTCAGCGATCTTTCCCTGGTGAAGGGACAGGCCCCCGATCAACTGGACATCATAATGGACCATGTCCCAGGTTATCTCGTTCCCTCCCGCTTGCCATTTGTTATTCCATACGGCCTTGTCTCCCCTGATGGTAACGCTGTCCCTTTTGGCAGCTATGTCCCTGTCGAGTTCCCTCGCCGTGACTTCAATTTCCCCATTTTCTTTGAACCTCCGGGCTGTCTCTTTAACAATGGCAAAAGCCAGTGGAAGGAATTCATTCAGTTTTTCCTCGACTTTTTCCTTGATCCTGGCTTCCAGCTTATCTATCTGATGAAACGCCTTTTCACGCTCTCCCAGGGGAATTTCATCGGCTTCAATCCGGGTTTTGATATCCTTGATTTCGGATTCTTCCTGGCTGAAATACTCTCTGATCTCACGGCGCATTTTATCCGATCTTTCGCGCAGCTGATCATGACTCAAACCCGATAGTTCAGCGGTAAAAGAATTGGTCTGTTCAACCAGGGGCAGTGCCGATTTATAGTCCTTTTCGGCCTTATTGCCAAAAAAGCCTGATATTAAGCTATTTAGTATTGACATAAATGAATTCTTGCGTTTAACGTTTCAATTCCCGGACCAAACCCAAGGACCTGCAGTATTGTCATAGCACTATTCCAGGTCCAGGTCTAGTGACTGGCGGAACAGGTCGAGATCCGGATTTTTTTTCTGCAAATGGTTGTATTTTTCCTGTTGCGTGTAAAGCTTCTTTTGAAGAGGCTGATCGGGCACCTCGGTCGAGATCTCCAGATCAGGATTCCCGGTTCTTTTCCTCAGGTAACTGTTCAGTTCAGCCTGAATGCTTCGTATAGCCTTCTCCTGGAGGGTGTTATTCAGCCTAACGAGCACTTTCTGGTCAGTCCCGAGTTCCGGTATTTGGGTTATCAGTGTATTATACAAACGCGGTTGGTCTGTTTTTAAGGTTTCCGCAAAATCAACCCATATGGTTTTAAGCAAACCAGATGTGAGTGGTGGCTGGCTTTCAGGCTCAGGAACCCCGCCAGGCTCTTCAGGAGGTGGTGGGGTAACCGGTCCGGCCGGTTGCTTTTTCTTCATGAAATCAGAAATCCGGGTCACTTGCACCGATGGTTGAACCGGAGCCGCAGGTGAAGGGCCTGACAATTTTTGAGTTGAACCGGTTTCCTGGATTTTTGGTACCTGGGCTTTCGATGTGCTGATGTCTGACAGTTTCAGCAGGGTCAACTCAACCAGCAACCGGGGATCTTTGGTCTGTTTGTAGGCGAGATCGCATGAGTTAAGGATTTTCAATCCTTCAAAAAGGAATTGTGTTGAAGTCCTTACGGCGGTTTGTCTGTACTTGCCACCGATTTCATCACCAACTTCCAGCAATTCAATCGTTTCAGGATCCTTGCTGACTAAAAGGTCGCGAAAATGGGTTGCCAGACCGGCAATAAAGCTATGTCCATCGAAACCTTCTTCAAGGATATGATTGAACAGCAGCAGGGCTTTCCTGAAATCCCCTGCCAGGAATAGATCGGTCAACTGAAAATAGTAGTCATAATCCAAAACATTCAAATGATCGATAACCTGCTGATAGGTGATGGAATCACCGCTGAAGCTTAGAAGCTGGTCATAAATCGACAATGCATCCCTCATGGATCCGTCCGCCTTGTGGGCAATGATGTTCAATGCCGCACTTTCTACGGTTATGCCCTCTTTGGACGCGATAGCCTGCAATTGGGCCATTAGGTCATGAACCTGTATCCGGTGAAAATCGAAGACCTGGCAACGGGACAGGATGGTGGGCAGTATCTTGTGTTTTTCTGTCGTTGCCAGTATAAAAATGGCATGTGCCGGTGGCTCTTCGAGAGTTTTCAGAAAAGCGTTGAAGGCCGTTTGCG
Source organism: uncultured Porphyromonadaceae bacterium (assembly GCA_964547475.1). GTDB lineage: Bacteria > Bacteroidota > Bacteroidia > Bacteroidales > UBA12481 > UBA12481. The sequence goes on along the minus strand of CAZJNQ010000002.1, from coordinate 66,506 downwards.
AAAGCATGTGCACCTCATCAATGATATAGACGCTGTAGCGGCCTGATTGAGGAGGAATTCTTACCTGGTCAATCAGGTTTTTGATATCCTCCACATGGTTGTTCGAAGCGGCATCCATTTCATGAATATTGAATGACCGGCTTTCCTGGAAATTGCAACAGGACTCGCAGGTATTGCAGGCTTCCGTATCAGGGGTCAGGTTGACACAGTTAATGGTTTTGGCCAGTATCCGTGCGCATGTGGTTTTTCCCACTCCCCTCGGTCCGGAGAAAAGGTAAGCGTGAGCCAGGTGATTTCCAGCAATGGCATTCTTGAGGGTGCGGGTTATCGAAGGTTGCCCCACGACTGTGTCAAAGCGTTCGGGACGGTATTTTCGGGCACTGACAATAAACTGCTGTTCCATGAGTGGCATTTTTGAGCCATACAAAAGTAAGAATTAGTAGTTATAACCGAAGACCCATGCATGGTTGGTTATTAACCTTTGGAATTGTCGGAATTATTCCTATTTTTGCCGGCCAAATGTTATCAAACGAATTAATCATTAACAGAGCATGAATCAGTACGAAACCGTTTTCATTGTAACTCCCGTTTTATCTGACGATCAGATGAAGGAAGCGGTTAAGAAATTCTCTGGTTTTCTCGCCGAAAACGGTGTGGAAATCGTGCATGAGGACAACTGGGGCCTTCGAAAGCTGGCATACCCGATCCAAAAAAAATCGACGGGTTTTTACCATCTTATCGAGTTTAAAGCCAGTGGGGAACTTGCTAACCGCCTCGAGGTTGAGTTTCGCCGTGATGAAAGGATCATCCGGTACCTTACAGTCAAGCTCGACAAATTCGCAGTCGAGTATAACGTGAAACGCCACAAACAGGCCAGTAATGAACCCGTTAAGGAAAAGAAGGAGGAATAATCATGCCACAGCCACAATCTGAAATACGCTATCTGACTCCGCCTACGGTTGACGTCAAAAGGAAAAAATACTGCCGGTTCAAAAGAGCCAATATCCGGTACATTGATTACAAGGATCCCAACTTCCTCAAGAAGTTCCTGAATGAACAAGGCAAGATCCTTCCCCGCCGCATAACCGGCACCTCATTGAAATTCCAGAGGAAAATTGCCCAGGCGGTCAAGCGGGCCAGGCATCTTGCCCTCTTGCCTTATGTAACCGACATGTTGAAATAATGTGAAGGAGATCTGCTATGGAAATCATTTTATTACAGGATGTATCGAATCTCGGCCATAAGGACGAGATTATAAAGGTAAAGAATGGCTACGGCCGGAATTATCTGATCCCGCATGGCTATGCGAGGCTTGCTACTCCTTCGCTCAAAAAGATGCACGAGGAAAACCTTAGGCAACGCGCGCACAAGGAACTGAAGCTGAAGGATGATGCTTCTGAAGTAGCCAAAAGACTGGGTACTGTTGACCTGAAAATAGGTGCCAAAACCTCATCAACCGGAAAGATCTTCGGGTCTGTCAATACGATTCAGATCGCTGAAGCGCTTGCGGAAAAAGGATTTGACATTGACCGTAAGAACATCACGCTGAATGAGGAAACCATCAAGGAGATCGGTTCCTATAAAGCGACCATCAAGGTCTATAAGGACATTAAGGCAGAAATCAACTTCGAGGTTTACTCCGAATAAAACCAAAGCCGCCCCGGGCGGCTTTTTTTATTTGGCAGCTACCGCTTCAATCTCGATGCCGGCGCCCATTGGAAGCTTGCATACCTGAAAAGCCGCCCGGGCCGGAGGATCCGAGGCAAAGTAGGTCCCATAAACCTCGTTCATGCTCTTGAAATCATTTATATCCGCAAGGAAACAGGTGCACTTCAACACATTCCGGTACTCCAGGCCGGCAGCTTTCAGGATAGCCCCGATGTTGTCCAGCACCTGGCGTGTCTGATCAGCAATCCCACCTTCCACCAGCTTGCCTGTGGCCGGATCCAGGGGAATCTGCCCTGAGATGAAAATGAAATTCCCGGATTCAACAGCCTGACTGTATGGGCCAATCGCTGCGGGAGCTTTTTCGGCACGAATGATTTTTTTCATGATCGGTACTATTTGTTTTAGTTAATTATCTCGCCAGTCTTTCTGTTTCAAGTACTTAACGTCTTTCAGCAAGGAACCTTTCGCTGCAATGCTGAAAGTGTAACTCTTCCTTTCCCCGAACGGGACGATATCAATGCTCATCAGCCAGCAATGCAGATCCCTCCTTAATCCAAAGGTTGTGTAAGTGAACTCCTGGTTGATGAAGTCATACCCGGATGAGAAGTTGACGCTCCATTTTTGCGTTAGGTTCAGATCTCCGCTCATACGCAAGGATTGCGTGATGGTGGATTTCATATAAGGTTTTGAATATTTGAAGTTGTAGTCGACTCTCAGGTTCCAGCGAGTCTGAAAATCAGACGGGCTGTCCTGACTGCTCACCGGTCTGGCTTGGGACGGACCCTGCCGCCCTCCCTGCTGCTTTTTTAAAGGCAGGGTGAAACCAAGCGAAAAATCCGCATCCGTCAGCCGGAAGGGTTTTCCGGATCTCATGATCTCAAACGTATTGATGGTGCGGTATACCGCAGTGTTATTCCTGATGGTCGAGTCGATTGCATAGGGATTGAAAACCGACCGGAACGAGAGGTTGAACTGGCCCATCACAATCGTCCTGGCCTGCAGCTGGATTGGGGATAAATTGAGCGAATCCTTGAAAATATCATAAGAAGTGTTCAAGGTAAGGCTCTCCAGAAGCTTGACTTTCTTATCCTTGCTTCCCGTGGAATCGGCCGGATCCTTGATTTTCATTTCAACATTGTTGCCCAGGCTGAAACTGATATTTCCGTACCGTCCGGCAACCGAGGGCAAGCCGTAAATCCCCTCACCGAATATGGAGTAGGTTTGTTCGTCCATCACCAGATCTCCCTTTTCATTCTCATCGGCTATGACAAGGGTCCTGCTGTACTTTCCCATGTCATAACCCAGATCTGGCCTGAAGGAGAAAGACAGGGAAGGACTCATCATGTGCCGGATCGTCTTTACCTTTCCCTTTTTGAAATCATAATAAACATACATTCTGGGAGTATAGCTCAGATTCAGGTTCGGGCTTAAAGCCTGGACATAATTGATCTTATTGATCCTGTTGATGATTATGCTGTCGGTCGAAGCATCCCAGTTTTTTTCAAGATAGCTGAAATACATGACGCCGATATAATTGAGCGAAGGTGTCAGGGTCATGTCCTTGATCGGTTTGAATGAAGCTGACAGGGGTATTTCATGCTTGAACCCGTTACGCATCTTGCTCAGGATATCCCGTGAAAAATTCAGATCAGGCGAAAACAGGGAATCCTCCCTTGACTTGATGCGGTTTTCAAAGCTGGCCGTGTAACGCATTTCGATTTTCTCGTACCATTTCTGCCTTCCGCCTGAACTGCCGAAGCGAAACGGATAGAAGCGTCCGACCGTAAAAGATCCGGACGGGAAGTTCAACACAACGGTGGAATCGTTGCTGTTTTGGGAGTGCCCGATCTTGGTGGTGAAATTGAACAGTTTGTTCGGGAATTTCCGGCTGTAGGTTATGGATGAGGTTTTTTGGTTGGTGAGGTGCTCAAGAGGATCTTGGTAAGTGCTGTAGGTGTTGTTCTTATCGTATGAACTGGTGCTGAAATTGACACTGGCATTGAAGCTGTTGTATGGATGCGCCTTGGCGTCCTGTGCATGGGACCACCTCAGGCTGAAATCCTTTTGCTTGGTATAATTATCCAGTCCCTTCTCACCCGTCACATTGTTGGCATAATTGAATGAAAAATTACCGTTAAACTTGTAAATCTTCCGGTAATTGGTCTGGGCACCGAGTTGCCAGCTGCCACGTGAGTAAATTCCACCCGTCAGGGAAAGGTCCAGACGATCATTGATGGCAAAATAGTATCCTCCCTCTCTCAGGTAAAAACCCCTGTTTCTTTCTTCACCATATTTAGGCATGAGAATTCCCGAGGAACGTTTTTGCTGCTCCGGGAAAAAAGCGAACGGCAATCCGATGGGGTAAAGAGGAATGCCTTCGACCACGAGGTAAGCCGGACCCGAAACAACAACTTTTTTGGGGATCACTTTTCCCTTGGTTATGGCAAAGAAGAAATGGGGATCGTCGGCATCACACGTTGTGAACTTTCCATCTTTGATATTCAGCGATCCGGATGAATCGCGCTTGGTCAGATGGCTGTGAAGGAATCCCTCCTCCTGTTTCATCCGGACGTCCTTGACAAAGGCCTTTTTGGTATCGAAATTGTACCGTATCTCGGTACATTCATAAGACTCCTCCCCATCCTTGAAAACCGGCTTGCCGGTAATCATCCCGGTACTGTCCATAAGTCCCACTGCAAAAACCTCCTTCCTGTCGATACTGATCTCGATATAATCCGCCGTCAGCTCCACCTGCTGGTAAGTTACTTTGGCCTCCCCGTACATCCTGATTTTATTGTCTGACAGGCTGTAGACGGTCGAGTCGCGGGCCGGATAAGTTATCGGCGCATCCAGGTAACCTTTAACCCTCCCTTTTGTAGAATCGGGTACAAGAGGTTTGATTCCCGATGTATCGACCTGACCGGCTGCACCTACCATCATCAGGTTAAAAAGGATAACCGCAAAGAGAAATTTTTGTATTTTTATAAACAAATTCAATAGTTTACCGATTATCCCGCAAATCCGGGAAAGACTCAAAACTAAAGAAAAAAAACGCTACCATGGTCAGGCACCTTCTACAGAAAACGTTCCAGAGAAAAAACAATTGCATAACGTTGCAAACCAGGCTTTTCTTCTTACTTCTCCTGGCTTGTGCAAGCTTACCATTAAATTCAGTCGTTGCCGGGAAAGCCAATCCTCAATCCAGGATTTTTACCGTTACAATTGACGCAGGTCATGGCGGTCGTAGTCCGGGAGCGATGGGAAAGAAATCATCCGAGAAAGACCTTACTCTAGCAATCGCTCTAAAACTTGGATATTACATTGAAACCCTGATGAATGACGTTAAAGTGGTTTATACCCGGAAAAGCGATGTTTTCGTTCCCCTGGAAGAGAGGGCTGGTATCGCGAACCGGAACAATTCGGATCTTTTTATCTCGATCCATGTCAATGGTTATAAGCTAAGTTCCCCAATGGGTACTTCAAGCTATGTGATGGGTAGTTCCAAATCCTCCCAGAATTTCGAACTTGTTCAACAGGAAAACAAGGTGATCCTGTTAGAGGAAGACTATCAATCGAAATATGAGGGCTTCAATCCCAATTCACCTGAATCATATATCATCTTCAGCTTGTACCAGAATACCAACCTTGTCCAGAGCCTTGCTTTTGCCACCATGGTTCAGGACAATTTCAGGATCACCGGCGAAAGGGAAGACCGTGGAGTTTATCAGGAGCCATTTCTGGTACTATGGAAAACAACCATGCCCAGCGTTCTTATTGAAACCGGGTTCATCACAAACCCTTTGGAGGAAGAATTCCTGGTGAGTGAAAAAGGGCAGGATGTTATTGCATCATCCATTTTTTCGGCTTTTAAAAAATACCGGGAGGATCTAATTTCAGGTGAAACCGGAAAAACCGATATTGCTGCCATTAAACCGGCCGACACGGTCAAAGAACTATCGAAACAGGATACAACTACGATAAAACCGGCAATACATGGAGCGAAAAAGGATTCCCTTCATGTAAAAATAAATATTCAGGCGCCAAGAAAAGATTCTCAACCTGTTGCCGCACAAGGTATAAAAGAAGATGTCAAACCAGTGGTCACCGGAGCAGCCGAAAAGAGCGTTTCTGTATCTCCCAATATTGAATTCAGGGTCCAGGTATTGGCATCGTTGAAGAAACTACCTCAAACAGCCCCGGATTTCAAGGGACAAACCGGATTTGTCGAGACCTATATCGACGGGTATTATAAATACCTGTCGCAATCAGTCAAAACCCATAGCGAAGCTGTGGCCCTGCGAAAGAGCCTGCTGCCCTATTTTAAAGGAGCTTTTATCGTTGCCTTCAAAGACGGAAAAAGAATCCCGATCGAAGAAGCTATTCCGGTTATCAAATAGGCCAAGTCATTTCATGTAAATCGAACGTCATGAAAAAAAGAGCTTATATCCGAGTGGGAATCCTCTTAGTCATTGCTGTCATCATCGTTTTCTGGGGTATCAATTACCTGAAGGGGAAAGACATTCTTACGACAGAACAGCCATATTATGCCCTCTATGAAAAAATCGGGGGTCTAACCAAATCAGGTCCGGTAACCATAAATGGTTTCCAGGTTGGGCAGGTACGGAATATCCGCTTGTCTGACAACAGACCGGGTTGGATAGAGGTCAAATTCTCAATCACCCATAAGACCATCCGTGTTCCTGAGAAAACTGAAGCGCGGATTTACAGCACAGACTTGATGGGAACCAAGGGCATTTCGCTGGATTTCTCTGATGCCAAGGAATTTTATAAGCCGGGAGATACCCTGACCGGATCCATTGAAGGAGACATCCGGGATCAGGTCAATGCCCAGATGCTGCCATTGAAGCTCAAGGCCGAACAGCTTATGTCTTCCATGGATTCAGTGCTGCAGGGTTTGCAGATGGTTTTCGGGGAAAACAATCAGGCCAACCTGGCTGAAAGTTTTACCAACGTCAACAGCGCCCTGAACAACTTGGAATCTGCCTCGCGTTTTCTTGACGATTATATCCGTGATGAATCCCGTACGGTGACAGTTTTTCTCAACAACCTCGACAGTCTTGCTAAAAGCCTCAAGGATCAAACCTCTAATCTGCAGGGATTTATTGCCAACATGAACCGCTTCAGCGATACCCTTGCCAGTGTGGAACTCGTGGGTGCGGTCCAGTCGATCCAACGGGTTCTGGACGATCTTCATCAGCTGACCGTGACGGTTGCATCCGGACAAGGCAGCCTGGGCCAGCTGATCTATAGTGATTCCCTGTACAGCGCTCTCCTGGTCACAAATGCCAGTTTGAACCGTCTGATCGAAGACATCAGGATCAATCCCGGAAAGTATGTAAAAGTAACCCTTTCAGACAGAAGCAAATCCGTGTATTCGCTGAATGACAGCGATCTCGCAAGATCCCTGTCCGGTGAAGGCATCTCGGATTATTACATTTGCTTCATCCAAAGTCCCTTTCCGCTTCCTGCAACCGATCCGGCGTTCAAGGATATTCCTGAAAAAGGTTTCATTCAGGTTGGAAGCGTTTATTATTATTTTTCCTATCATTCCTCGCGGATCGAACCCTGCCTGAAGAGATTGGAAAAATTCAGGAAGACTCACCCATCGGCAGGAATTTATTCCTGGGTCAATGGCAAATGGAGCCGTTTGCAGATCTAGAGGTGAGCCATCTGGCTGTGAGTAAATGGGATGCGTTTTTAAAAAAAAAAATCGCCCTCCCCTATTGTTTTGTTCATCTTTTTTTTACCATCTTGCATTATTAAATCCCTTGTTCTAATCTACTAATTATCAGTACTAATGAAGGCAAGCCATATCGAGGTTTGGAACAAATGCCTGTCTATCATCAAAGACAACATCGCTTCGATAAGCTATAGGACCTGGTTCGAACCCATTATCCCCGTTGCACTGGAAAACAACGTCCTGACCATTCAGGTACCGTCTACTTTTTTCTACGAATACCTTGAGGAACAATATCTTGACTTGATCAGCTTTTCTATCCGCAAAGAATTGGGCTCAGGGGCGAAATTAGAGTACCGGGTGGTCATGGAACAAAATGGGTATTCGAATACAAAACCTTACACGATCAAACTGCCTACCCAGGCCAAGACCAATCTCAAGAACAAACCCCTGTCGTTACCGCTCGACGAAGAAGAAAGGACCATAAAGAATCCCTTCATCATACCGGGAATAAAAAGACTTCACGTGGATCCGCAACTGAATCCTGACCGTTCTTTTGCAAATTTTGTTGAAGGCGAGTGTAACCGCCTGGCCCGGTCAGCCGGATACGCAGTGGCGCAAAATCCCGGAGGCACAGCCTTTAATCCCCTTCTCATTTACGGAGGATCCGGTCTGGGTAAAACCCATCTGGCCCAGGCTATCGGTATCGAAGTCAAAGAGAAATATCCTGATAAAATCGTCCTGTACGTCAATGCTAATAAATTCCAGACTCAATTCGTTGAAGCCATCCGGAATAATAACCGCAATGACTTTCTCCATTTTTACCAGATGATCGACGTGCTGATTCTGGATGATGTCCAGGAATTTGCGGGCAAAGAAAAAACTCAGGATACTTTTTTCCACATATTCAATCACCTCCATCAATCAGGCAAGCAACTGGTGCTGACTTCCGACAAACCGCCCGTCGAACTGAAAGGAATGGAACAGCGGTTGCTTTCGCGCTTTAAATGGGGCCTTTCGGCTGACTTGCAGGTTCCGGATTTTGAAACAAGGGTAGCCATTCTGCAGAAGAAAGTTTACATAGACGGCATCCACATGCCTTCGGAAGTGCTGGAATACATTGCCTCCCAGGTAACCAACAATGTGAGGGAACTGGAAGGTGCCCTGGTGTCACTCCTGGCACAATCCACACTTAACAAAAAAGAGATTACACTCGACCTGGTTAAGGAAATGATTGACAAACTGGTTAAAAATACCACACGCGAACTGTCAATCGAATACATCCAGAAAATAGTGAGTGATTACTTCAATATTCCCATTGACCTGATGCATTCCAAGACGCGCAAGCGTGAAATCGTTCAGGCCCGGCAGATCTCCATGTACTTTTCCAAGAACCTGACCAAATCGTCCCTGGCACTTATTGGATCACAGATCGGCGGAAAGGATCATGCAACTGTGCTGCATGCCTGTAAAACGGTCAACAACCTGCTGGAGACCGATAAGCGGTTCAGGCTCTACATCGAAGAGATCGAAAAGAAACTTAAGATGTAATTAAAGGCAGGCAATTCCTGCCTTTTCTCATGTATGGGAAATCATACCGGAGAATTAGCCGCCCTCATTACTGCCGTTCTTTGGACCTTCACCGCTTTATCATTTGAACAGGCTGCGAAAAGGGTTGGCTCCCTGGCTGTCAACATTCTAAGACTCGGTCTGGCCTTATTGTTCTTCTGTGCCCTATGTTTGGTTAGAACCGGTCATCTTTTCCCTGCCGGTTTCAGCACACACAATTGGATCTGGTTGATTATCAGTGGTATCGTTGGCTTCGTACTGGGTGATTATTGCTTGTTCTCCGCTTATGCCCTGATCGGTTCAAGGATTGCTAACCTGTTCATGGCCCTGGCACCTCCCCTGGCAACCCTGTTTGGCTGTCTGCTGCTCAGGGAGGAATTTTCACTGAAAGGTCTTTTGGGCATGACCATCACCCTCACGGGCATAGTCCTGGTCGTCCTGCGAAAGCCCGGAAACCGTTTCAGGTTTGTTTTTTCAGTCAAGGGAATTCTTTTCGGGCTCGGAGCTGCAATCGGTCAGGCTGTTGGACTCGTGTTCAGCAAATACGGCATGGAAGATCGGGATCCTTTCATGTCTTCACAGATCAGGGTTATTGCAGGATTTGCGGGTTTCAGTATTCTGTTTGCCGTCCTGAACAAATGGAACCTGCTGAAACCCGTCTTCCGGCGACCCTCTACCCTTGGCTTTATTACCAGCGGATCTTTCTTCGGGCCTTTCCTGGGCGTTTCCTTTTCGCTCATGGCGATTAAATTCACCACCACCGGAATTGCAAGCACTATAATGGCCCTGACACCTGTTCTCCTGATTCCGCCAGCTGTTCTGGTGCTTAAGGAAAAGGTGACCTGGAGGGATATTCTGGGCGCTCTGATTGCCGTCGGTGGCGTCGCAGTTTTTTTCCTTTAAATTCCGGCTTTGAGTGTTGCAAAGACTTGTATTTTGATGCCTGTTTGATTACTTTTTCTGTCAGTTCAGCCAAACCGCAATGAGGCCATACCTCCTGTCATTCGCCTTGATCCTGGTATATCTTTCATCTATTGCCCAGGCACCGATTCAAGTTCTCAAAACCGGGCAACCACCGGTTATTGACGGTATTTTAAACGACCCGGTCTGGTCACAATCATTCCGTTGTTTGGATTTCACCACGTATGCGCCGGAGTTTGGCAAACCGGCAACTTTCGAAACTTCAGCCATGATCACCTTCGATGAGGAGAATTTCTATGTAGCCTTCGACTGCAAGGATAGCGAACCCGACAAGATCAAATCAACCATTACCGCAAGGGACCAGATCAAGACGGAAGATTGGGTCTGCATTAACCTGGATCCCTTTTTCGATCGGCAAAGTATGGTCACCCTTTATATCAATCCTTTCGGAATCCAGGAAGATGGCCGTTCTTCGTCAGGCCAGGAAGATATGGGCGCGGATTATGTCTTTTACTCACAAGGAACCATTAATTCCGAAGGATACCAGGTTGAGATCAGGGTTCCCTTTAAAAGCCTCAGGTATCAAAAGAAAGAAACGGTAACCATGGGTTTTATCTTTGAGAGGCGGATCCAGAGATTATCGGAACAATCCACCTGGCCAGCCCTCAAAGCAGAGCAAGGCATGAATTTTTTGACCCAGACACATCCCTTTTCATTTACAGGCATAAAACACTATACCCTGCTCGAGCTGCTTCCGGCATTCACTTATACCCGCCAGAGGATTCATGAAAACGGTGTCTTTGGACTCAAAGTGAACAAGCCCTCACTCAGCTTGACCGGTAAAGTCGGATTGACCTCTCAACTGGTGATGGATGTGACCCTGAATCCCGATTTCAGCCAGGTGGAGTCTGATGTCGGGCAGATTGAAGAGAATCAACGATACGCTTTATTCTACCCGGAAAAAAGACCTTTTTTCCAGGAGGGAAAAGAAAACTTTGATATAGCCGCTGTAAGCGAATACAGCTATTTTAACCATGTATTCCACACACGGCAGGTCGTCAATCCGCTGGCGGGCATAAAGCTCAGCGGAAAGCTCGATGAAAAAAACCGCCTGGCACTCTTGTATGCGCTTGATAATCCTAATGAAGGCACTGATTCTGCACAGGTTTATTCCAATTTCATCGTTGGCAGGTACCACTATACCATAAAGAATGACACCTATATCGGGGCTATTGCTACTTTCAAGGAAGCTTCCGAAACGTTTAACCGGGTAGCTGGCCTGGATGGACGCATCCGGTTGAATCCGTCAACCACTGTAGAATTCAACCTTCTGGGATCTTCAAGTTCGGATACCCTGGCGGGAAAACCTCGAAACGATTGGTTGGGAACCATTCTGATGTCGAAACAGACCAGCAAAATCGAAGCCTTTTTGGAAGTGCAGCATATTGGTACCGGTTTTAATTCTGAAAGCGGCTACCTGATGAGGTCCGGGTTGAACAAATTCTACGGTTCTTTCACCTACACCTTTTACAGTTCAAAAGGGTTTTTCAGGCGCTTTGCGCCGTTTGTTTTCAGCCTGAACAACCAGGATTTGCCAAGCGGATTGTGGGAGAATGATTTTGGTATTGGAATGAGTCTTTCCGGTGAACGGTCAACCAGGATTGAATTTTTCGTCAATCCCTGCAATGAAGTTTATCTTTCAGGCCGATATAAAACCTCCAATATCCAAGTGGGTGTCCAATCACAGGTGATAAAAAGCCTGGGAATCACCTCTGAGTACCGGTTCGGTTACCTGACACGCTACGTCGAAAATCCCTATACAGGTTTTGGCAGCCTGGCCAAATTCACCCTGGTATTCCAGCCGGTCCAGAAATTCAGGTCAGACCTCAGCCTGTCCTATTCGGACTTTTACCAGCTTGGCACCGGTATTAAGGATTTCCGGTATCTGATCGTTCGCAGCAAAAACACTTTCCAGGTCAATCCAAAATTGTTCGTCAGGGCTATCGCAGAGTACAACTCCTTTGAAAAAGACCTGACGATGGATCTGCTTGTTTCATTTACGTATATCCCGGGAACAGTTATCCATTTAGGCTATGGCTCCCTGTTCCGTCAAACCGAATGGACCGGGTACGAATACCAGCCGGGTTCGGACTACATAGAGATCAAGCGGGGTATCTTCTTTAAAGCCAGCTATTTGTGGAGAAACTGACGTAAAACACGAAAAGCAGGTCGGCAGGCTGACAGTCCAGAGCCTGACATAATGATTCAAGCGTTGAGATCCTGATCGCCCTTAATTTCTTTTTACCTTTGCCCCCACAGTTTCCCGGCATGAAAAAAATTCTGACCAGCCTCCCGATATTTCTCTTATGGATACCCGCATTTCCCCAGTCAGTTGAATCCTCAATCCTCTCCATTACTGCAGGTGAAATCAAAGGCCATATTCAAGTTCTGGCGAGTGATTCGATGGAGGGTAGAAAAACAGGTGAGCAGGGCATCGACAAAGCCAGGGACTACCTGGTTAATGAGTTTAGTCAGCTAGGTCTTATTCGTCCTCCGTTGACTGACCAACCCTACCTGCAGGAATTCCCGATGTACCGTTCGGACTGGCGTGAATATTTCTTTGTACAAGGTATCGATACCATCCGGTTCAGAAAAGATTTCCTGGTTCAGGGAAACATGCCTGAGTTACAGGGTGATTATGATTATGTCTTCGCCGGATTTGGAATTGATGAAGCTGGTTACAACAATTACAAAGGATTGGATGTCAAGGGCAAGATCGTCGTCTATTTTATCGGCGAGCCCAAAGACAAAGCCGGGAATTATTTAACAACAGGAACCCGGCTGACTGCTTACCCGAGATATGAAGGCAAGAAAGATTCCATTGCTTTTTCCAGGGGAGCCCTGTCAACCATCAGGATTGATCCCTCGGTGACCATGTCGGACCGACTGATCAAGTCAGGTTCGACTTATGGGTCTGTTAACATGCTGAGTATTAAGCCGCCACCGAAAAAGACTGCCGGCAACCGTAACTATGTTTACACCGGCATAGCCTCCTCTTCGCGCATTATGGGAATTCCGGCAGAGCAACTCAATTCCATTTACCAATCAATGGAAAACGGGCAGAAAAAAATCCCTTTAATAAGTGGGAAGGTGACAGTCAAGGCTGTCCGCTACCCTGACACGGTTTTGGCCGGGAACGTGGCCGGTTTATTGGAAGGAAGTGACCTGAAGGATGAAGTGGTTATAATAACAGCACATTACGACCACCTGGGGAAGGGGGAGAAAGGAATCCGTTATGGCGCCGATGACAACGCCTCCGGAACCACGGGGGTTCTTGAGATTGCAGAAGCTTTCTCGATAGCTGCCTCATCAGGTTACCGTCCCCGCAGGAGTATCCTGTTCCTACCGGTAACTGCAGAAGAGATGGGACTGCTCGGAAGCCAGTATTACTGTTCTCACCCTCTGTTCCCTCTTGAAAAAACCTTCGCAGTTCTTAACATGGACATGATTGGCCGACATGATGAAGCTCATGGGAATAAAGGCAAGTATGTTTATGTTTATGTTTCTGAGCAGGATGAGAAATGGCTTCATGAAACCGGGGTACAAGCGCTGAAAGATCTTACAACAGACCTGATTCCTGAATTCCAGTACAAGTCTACCTCCCAGGTCTTGTATGGTGGTTCGGATCATATGCCCTTTGAGCAAAGGGGAATTCCTGTGATGTATTTCTTCAATGGAATTCACCCGGATTTTCACAAGCCGACTGATACCTGGGATAAAATTGATTATGAGCAAATGCAGGAAACGGTCAGGTTCGTGTTTACCAGTGCGTGGCATCTTGCTAACCAGGATAATGACAGGAAAGCAAATTTGCCGTAAAACATAATTTTGTATCTTGGTCTCTCCAATTTTGGGCAGAAATTCCAAACCATGGCAGTAAAACTAACTTCAGACGATCTTCGTCAGATTGCCGAACGTGGCATGAAGCCGGAGACAGTGGAAACTCAGATCCAGAATTTCCAGAACGGTTTTCCTCCTCTTACGCTGGTTGCTCCTGCAACCGTAAAGCATGGTATACAACAGATCATGCCCAGAAGAATTGATGAACTGATGGATCTGTATATTGAATATTGTTACAGTCATAAAGTAGTCAAATTCGTACCTGCTTCGGGTGCAGCATCGCGAATGTTCAAGCATCTGTTTGAATTCCGAAGCATTTACCGCGGCACCAGTGAAGACCAGCTTGCTCTCATGAAAGACAAAGGGCCTGATTCAGTTTATTATTTCTTTGACAACCTGAAAGATTTTGCCTTCTTCCCGGATCTGGACGAAGCGCTTGAGCACAGGGGATTGGATTTTGAACATCTCATAGAAGAGTCACGTTATGAAAAAATCCTGAATACCTTGCTGACAGATAAAGGCCTTGATTACGGCAACCTCCCCAAAGCCCTGATACCTTTTCATAAATATGGGGATGTCACCCGTACAGCCTTCGCGGAACACCTTGTCGAAGGGGCCCACTATGCACGATCGGGGAAAAACGATTGTTTCATTCACTTCACGGCATTGCCTCAACACGTTGAGCTGATGAAAGGCCAGTTTGCCAGGTTGAAGAAAGAGTATGAAAAAGCTTATAACATCTCCTATACGGTTTCTTACAGCCTTCAGCACCCATCGACTGATGTAATCGCCGTTGACCTTGAGAATAACCCGGTCAGGGACGATAAGGGCCAATTGGTTTTCAGACCAGGCGGGCATGGAGCCTTGCTGTGGAACTTATCTGAAATCGATGCTGACCTGATCATTATTAAAAACATCGACAATGTATGCCACGACCGGTTCAAACAGGATACTTATATTTATAAACAGGTTCTGGCAGGTAAGCTGATTTCTTATCAGGAACAGATTTTCGCTTTTCTTCGTGGACTGGATAATCCCACTCATCCCTCCATGAAAGTAGTTGACACCATCTGGGACTTTGTTGAACATAAGCTCAGAATCCTCTCTCCTGAAGGAAGCGAGCATTGGAAAAAGGAAGAAAAGATCGAATATCTCAAACAGAAACTCAACCGGCCAATCCGCATCTGCGGGATGGTTGAAAATGAAGGCGAACCTGGAGGAGGTCCCTTCTGGGTGAAAAATTCCGATGGAACCGTTTCCCTTCAGATTGTAGAATCCTCCCAGATCAACAGACAGGATCCTCAGCAGGAAGAAATTATGCAGCACTCGACCCACTTCAATCCGGTCGACATAATATGTTCAATAAATGATTACCAGAATAATAAGTTTGACCTGAAGCGTTTTGTCGATCCCTCCACGGGCTTTATCTGCCAAAAGTCCCTTGACGGGAAAGTTGTCCAGGCTCAGGAACTTCCGGGCCTCTGGAACGGATCTATGTCAGACTGGATTACAATTTTTGTTGAGGTGCCGCTTACCACGTTCAATCCGGTTAAAACCATCAATGATCTGCTAAGGTCGGAACACATGGATTTTTCATGATATGGGAAGTCAACCGAAACTCCTTGGACTTATTGGTTTCCCGCTGACGCATTCCTTTTCGAAAGGCTATTTCGAGCACAAATTCTCTGACGAAAAGATAGAGAGATTCCTCTATTTAAATTTTCCCATTGAAAGCATCGGGCAGTTGCCCTGCCTGATTTCGGACAATCCCAATCTGATCGGGCTTAATGTGACAATCCCCTATAAAGAGTCCGTGATCCCCTATCTTACCGGCGTGGATCCGGTTGCGGCTCATATAGGAGCTGTGAATGTGATCCGGATTATCCATGAAGATCAGCAGGTCATTCTCAAGGGCTACAACACGGATGTCATCGGGATTGAAAGAACCCTGGCAAACTGGGTTTTCAGGAAAGGCATCAAGGCTTTGGTCTTTGGAACAGGAGGTGCATCAAAAGCTGTCAGTTTTGTTCTGAAAAACAGGGATATCCCCTACCGATTCGTTTCCAGGAGTTCCGATGCCGGACATTTACAATACAAGGATCTTGGGCATGACTTACTGAATGAGTATAAGTTACTTATCAACTGCACCCCGGTCGGGATGTTTCCTGATGACACTGCCAGTATTCCCATTCCCTATGGGTACCTGACCGCAAAACATTATTTATTGGACCTGATCTACAACCCTCCGATAACTAAATTCATGAAGGAGGGAATCAGTCGGGGATCAAGCGTTCAAGGAGGATCGTTGATGTTCCGGGAACAAGCGGAAGCTTCATGGAAGATTTGGACTAGAATGGATCCACGGTGATCAGGGACGGAAAGGGCGATACCGGATGAATAACGTAATGTTCCTTCGGATAGTCCACGCACGTCAGGAACAGGCCCATAGCCGGTACAGAAGTTCCGGCGCATGACCGGTCCCGGGCTTCCAAAACCGATGGGAGCGAATCGGGCCCGGCTTTGCCTTTTCCAACTTCAATCAGAGTGCCGACAATGGCCCTGACCATATTCCTGAGGAAACGGTCAGCCCGGATTCGAAAAACCAGGCATCCTTCCCGTTCAAACCATCCAGCTTCAGCAACGGTGCAGATATTGGTTTTTACATCGGAATGCAGCTTGCTGAAACTTGTAAAGTCATGAGTGCCGAGCAGAAAGGAAGCTCCTTGGTTCATGGCTTCCCTGTCGAGTGTCATTGTCAGGTTCCAGGCAAAGCCTTGTAACCACGGACTTCTGCCACGGTTTATCAGGTAATGATAGGTTCTTGATATTGCATCAAAACGCGCATTCCAGCCAGGATCTACTTCGACAATGTGATCCACTCTTACCGACGTATTCAGGAACCTGCGGAGTCTCTTTACCAGGTTGTCTGGATTACGGATGGATTTTGCTGTATCGAAATGGGCTACAAAATGAGAAGCATGAACACCGGAATCGGTCCGACCGCAACCAACCAGGTTGACCGGTTCAGAAATCAGGGTCGAAATCGCGGAATTAAGGTAGTTCTGAACGGTTCGGACACCCGGTTGAACCTGCCAGCCACTAAAGTCGCTTCCATCGAAAGCAAGCTCAATAAAATAGCGATGGAGAGAGATTCCGGAGGTTAACATACGTTAACAAAAATATTAAATATTTAATACTCCTTTGCCCTACTTTCGGGGCGTCGAAAAAAGCGGTATAAACATGAACACTATTGACATCCGGCTCATTAATGAAAAGATCCAACAGGAAAGCAGCTTTGTTGAAATGATCACCCTGGAAATGAACAAGGTTATTGTTGGGCAAAAACACCTGATTGACAGTCTTCTGATTGGACTTCTGTCGAACGGGCACCTTTTGCTTGAAGGAGTTCCCGGTCTGGCTAAAACACTGGCAATCCGTACGCTGGCAAGCACGATTGATGCGGGATTCTCAAGAATTCAGTTCACTCCTGACCTGTTGCCGGCCGACTTGATCGGCACGCAGATTTACAGCCAAAAATCTGAGGACTTCCTCGTCAGGAAGGGACCGATCTTCAGCAATTTTATCCTGGCCGATGAGATCAACCGGGCACCCGCTAAAGTCCAAAGTGCCCTTCTCGAAGCCATGCAGGAGCGTCAGGTAACCATAGGTACTCATACTTACCCGCTGCAGGAGCCTTTCCTGGTCCTGGCAACCCAGAATCCGATTGAACAGGAAGGTACCTACCCGCTGCCGGAAGCCCAGGTTGACCGCTTCATGCTGAAAGTTGTGATTTCCTATCCTAACAAAGACGAAGAGAGTCTGATCATCCGTCAAAATCTGGCCAAGGAATTTCCATCGGCTGACCAGGTGTTGGGGCATGAAGCCATTATCCGCGCCCGCGAGGTAGTCAAGGAGGTTTATATGGATGAAAAAATCGAGAAATATATCATTGATATAGTTTTCGCCACCCGCCAGCCCCAGGATTATAAACTCCCCGATTACAAACGCTATATCGCATTTGGAGGAAGTCCCCGCGCCGGGATTTACCTGGCTATGGCAGCCAAGGCATTTGCTTTCATCAAGCGCCGGGGTTATGTTGTGCCCGAAGATGTCCGGGCGGTTTGCCATGATGTCCTGCGTCACCGGATTGGCCTGACATACGAGGCAGAGGCCGAGGATATTAACAGCGATGCAATCATCACGGGCATACTGAACCAGGTGGAAGTGCCATAGAGAATAAGGCAAAAGGCAAAAGGCAAAAGGAAAAAGTTATTAACAGAGATGATTGCGGCGGAGCTGATAGAGAAGGTCAGAAGGATCGAGATTAAAACCCGGGGACTATCGCAACAGATTTTTGCCGGTCAGTATCACAGCGCATTTAAGGGCCAGGGGATGACCTTCAGCGAAGTGAGGGAATATCAGTACGGCGACCCTATCCGGAACATCGACTGGAATGTCACCGCACGATTTAACAAGCCCTTCATAAAGGTTTTTGATGAGGAGAGGGAGCTTATCGTCATGTTGCTGGTAGATGTATCCGGTTCGAACGAGTTCGGAACACAACACCGCTTTAAAAGGGAATTAATGACTGAACTAGCCGCCGTCCTGGCTATTTCAGCCATCCAGAATAATGACAAGATCGGAGTCATCTTCTTCTCAGACCGGGTTGAGAAATTCATTCCTCCTAAAAAGGGCAGGAAACACGTTTTGCGAATCATTCTGGAGCTTCTCGAATTTATGCCGGTCAGCAGAGGTACGGATATAACGGAGGCAATCCGTTTTTTTACTCACGCCAATAAAAAAAGGTCTACGGTTTTCGTGATATCGGATTTCATGCCTAAAACGATGAACGAGACTGTCACTATCACAGAGGCCCTCAGGCTGGCCAGCAGGAAGCATGACCTGATTGCTTTACAGATCGCAGACCCTGGTGAATTCGATTTACCTAGGGCTGGCTTGATGAAGTTTCAGGATCCAGAAACAGGATCTACCCGGTGGATCGATACATCAGATAAAAGGACCAGGGAGCTCTATTCGGATTGGTGGAAAAATGTGAGGGAGGATCTTGAGATTCAACTCAAAAGAAGCGGGATTGACTTTATTACTCTTTCTACTGCGCAGGATTATGTGAATCCGCTGATGCGGTTGTTTGAAAAAAGGGGACGCAGATGAACCGGCAAGCCAAAGATAGGTGGTCTCTCTCGCTGGTCGCGTGTTTGATCCTTATGGTATCCAGTCCCTTGATCGCGCAATTACCTGTTGCCAAAGCATCGTTGGATACCTCCAGGATCCTTCTTGGAGATCAGGTTAATCTTTGGCTCGAACTGGAACACCCGCCGGGCTGGAGGATGGAATTTCCCGTTACGGGCGATTCCATTGCCGGGAAGATTGAGGTTCTATCTGCCTCACAGCCTGATACCGTAAAAAACGGAGGCAATGTCTGGAAAATCCGGCAGAGATTGGTTCTGACGTCTTTTGATACGGGTTTTTACCTGATTCCACCCTTTGTCTTCAAAAGCCCGGATCATACAGAAAGCTTAACCACCCGGGCTCTGTCTCTGGAGGTCTTGGGAATCCCGATCGATACCACCAAAGGCATAACGGATATCAAGCTGCCCTATCAGATGCCCATCACGTTTTGGGAGATTCTGCCTTATATCCTGGTAGGCCTGATCCTGGCATTCATGTTGTTTCTGTACATCAGGTATCTCAGGAAAAAACGTGAAAAACCAATAGAAACACCCAAACCTTTGCTCCCGCTTGTGCCAGCCCATATTTGGGCTCTGGCGGAACTGGATGAGTTGATCAGGGAAAAACTCTGGCAGCAGGGTAAGATCAAATTGTACTACAGCCGCCTGACCGATATTGTCCGCCGGTACATCGAACTACGGTTTAAGGTTCCCGCCCTTGAACAAACAACTGAAGAGATCGTTCGCGATTTCACGGAAAATGTTATTGTCAAAGATGATATCATTGCCGAACTGTCCAAGCTCCTGAAGCTAGCCGATCTGGTCAAATTTGCCAAGTGGCATCCTGTGACAGAGGAAAATGAAAAGAGCCAGCAATCGGCTTACGATTTCGTCCTCAGGACCAAACCGGTGATCAACCTGAGGAAGCCTGCCAAAGAAAATGAACCGGAAAACAAGACGGAGGCAGGGTCATGAACAATATCCATTTCGCACATCCCGAATGGCTCTACCTTCTTCTAAGCCTGCCCCTGGTGGTAGCCTGGTACATTTTCAGCTACCAAAAAAACCAGCCGGTCCTGCGCATATCAGGACTTCAACCTCTGTCAGGCATTGCCGGATCATGGAAATCTTATCTCAGGCATCTTCCATTTATCCTCCGTATGGCCGTGATCGCTTTATTGATCACAATAATAGCCCGGCCACAATCCTCTGAGTCATGGGAAAACATCACAACGGAGGGGATCGATATTATTATTGATCTGGATATTTCGGGAAGCATGCTTGCAGAAGATCTTAAACCCAATCGCCTGGAAGCTTCAAAAACCGTAGCGTCTGAATTTATCGCGGGAAGGAATAACGATCGCATCGGTCTGGTTGTTTTCAGCGGTGAATCATTCACGCAGTGTCCCCTGACCACTGACCACGCCGTTCTACTCAATCTTTTCCAGGGAATCCAGAGCGGTATTATTGAAGATGGTACCGCCATTGGCATGGGCCTCGCCAATTCAGTCAGCCGGCTGAAAGATTCGGAGGGGAAAAGCAAAGTGATCATCCTGCTGACCGACGGGATGAACAACCGGGGT
Source organism: uncultured Porphyromonadaceae bacterium (assembly GCA_964547475.1). GTDB lineage: Bacteria > Bacteroidota > Bacteroidia > Bacteroidales > UBA12481 > UBA12481. Next base: position 45,978 of record CAZJNQ010000002.1, on the reverse strand, counting down.
GAAATTGCTCCCGTGACTGCTGCTGAGATTGCTAAAACCTTTGGAATCCGGGTCTACACCATTGGCGTAGGATCATTGGGTACAGCCCCCTACCCTTTCCGGACCCCTTTTGGCATTCAGTATCAAAATGTTAAAGTTGAGATTGATGAACAGGTTCTGAAAGAGATAGCCACGCTGACGAGTGGCAAGTATTTCAGGGCCACCAATAATCAGAAACTGAAGGATATTTACCAGGAAATTGACCAGATGGAAAAATCCAGGATAGATGTCAAAGAGATCAGTAGCAAGACTGAAGAGTTTCAAAAGTTTCTATGGTTGGCGATCGGGCTTTTGCTGATGGAAGTATTACTCCGGCTGACTTTGTTGAAACAGAATCCGGATTAATCAATTGGAATGAGTATGGAACGGGCATTCAGATTCGGTGATGAAAAACTGCTAATATTCCTGCTGGTGCTGCCAGCTCTCATCCTCTTATTTATTCTGGTCAGGAGGATCTATATCCATAAACTGAACTCCTGGGGTGACAAGTCTTTGGTTGGAAGGTTGATGCCTGATGTCTCATTTACCGGCACAATGATCAGGTTCGCCCTCTGGACAATCAGCCTGGGACTCATGATAACAGCTATCGCCCGGCCTCAATACGGCTCCAAGCTGACTGAAGTCAAGCGCAAGGGAATAGAGATCATTATTGCACTCGATGTTTCAAACTCCATGCTGGCTGAAGATATACAACCCAATCGTCTTGAAAACGCAAAAATGGCCATAAGCAGGATGGTCGACCGGCTTGAGAACGACAAAATAGGATTGATCGTGTTCGCCGGCGATGCTTACATCCAAATGCCCATCACTACGGATTACGGTGCAGCGAAGCTATTCCTGAATTCGATCAATACTCAGGTTGTACCTAAACAGGGAACTTCAGTTGCCAGTGCCATAAGGCTGGGAATGAGGTCTTTTACTCCTGAGACGGAGAAAAGCCGTGCCATTGTGATCATCACTGACGGAGAAAACCATGAGGAAGGTGCGATGGAAGCCGCCAAAGAAGCAGCGGAAGCGGGAATTCTGGTCCATACCATCGGGATAGGATCGCCACAGGGTGTGCCGATACCCGTCTCAAATGCCAGCGGGGTAACCGATTACCGGAAAGATATTGATGGCAAGGTGGTTATCACCAAGTTGAATGAATCCCTGCTGAGGGACATTGCCTCTGCAACCGGCGGGATCTATGTCAGGGCGACTTCTTCAAGGACCGGGCTGAATAATATCCTTGATGAGATGAATAAAATGGAGAAGGAGGAGATCGGAATGAAAATCTATTCCGAATATGATGAGCAATTTGTTTACTATGCTGGTTTTGCTCTCGTGCTGCTGATAATAGATACTTTTGTATCCAGCCGTAAAAGTGGCTGGATCCGAAAACTTCAGCTAATTGCTGCCCATAACCGGAAAAAATGAAACGACTGCTGCTGTTGATTCTTGTCACGATTACTTCCTGGGATGTTTCAGGACAGCCTTCCAGGAATGAGATCCGTCAGGGAAACCGGTTGTTCATCGGTGAGAAATTTTCTGAATCGGAAACTGCTTACCGGAAAGCATTATCCGGGGACCCAAGGAGTACCGTGGCGACATTTAACCTGGGTGATGCTCTCTATCGCCAGGAGAAATTTGAAGAAGCTCTCCAGCAATTTGAATCGATTTCGGGCAGGGAAGCGAGCAAAATAGACGCTGCCAGAGCATGGCATAATTTAGGTAATGCCAACCTCAAGGCGGGCAAAATTGACGAGAGCATTGAAGCTTACAAGGAAGCGCTGCGAAAAAATCCGGTCGACCTGGATACCAAATATAACCTGGCTTATGCACAAAATTTAAAGAAGCAGCAACAGCAGCAGCAACAACAACCTCAAGACCAGAATGAACAGGATCAGCAGGATAAGGATAAAACTGCGGCGGAACAACAAAAAGACCAGGGCCAGCAGCAACCTCAAGCATCTGACGACAAGGAAAATCAACAGCCACAGCCTGTAAAGATCTCAAAGGAAGATGCCAAACGGTTGCTCGAGGCAATCGCGAGGAATGAAAAGAAAGTACAAGAAAAGGTTAAAAAAGAGAAAGCTGCGGCTGCTAGAGTCAGAAGTATAAAAGATTGGTAATGAATAGGCTTGCACATATCATTCTGATCTGTTTTGCAGGTTGGGTGTTTCTTCCGGAGATTCTCAACGCACAGGAAAATATTGAGCTAACGGTTGAAGTTCCCAAAGTCGTTTCCGAAGGGGAAGTATTCAGGCTCTCATATACCATAAATGCCAAATGTGAGAACTTCAACGGTCCGAAAATCGAAGGTTTTCTTTTCAATGGACCGATGCTGGCCACCAATATGAGTACCCAGATCATCAACGGTAAAGTCAATCAGTCGGCATTCTATACCTACAACTATACTCTTCAGGCAACAACCCGGGGCACCTTTACCCTGCCGCCGGCAATAGCAACCGTTCAGAACAAGATTTATTCATCGAAGCCGGTTGCCATTGAAGTAGTCGCTGCCAACAAAGGACAACAGAGACAGGAAAGCGGTCAAACCGCGCCGGACCAGTCGGGAATTGCCCCGGCAGATCTGTTTGCCAGAATCGAAACCGATCGCAAGCAGGTTTACAAGGGAGAACAAATCTTCGTGGCGATCAAGCTTTATACCCGTGTTAACCTGGCCCGGCTTGGTGAAATGAAGCTGCCCTCCTTCCAGGGATTCTGGAATCAGGAGATATCCACCCCTGGGCAGATCGGGCTCGAAAGGGTCAACTATAACGGGCAGGTATACAACATGGGCATCATCAGGAAGTCCATCCTGGTTCCGCAGCAAACGGGAACCATCACTATCGAGCCATTTGAGGTTGAATGTTTCGTCAATGTCCAGAGCAAAAGGCAAAGAAGTCCGTTTGATGATTTTTTCTCTGATGGTTTTTTTGGCGGTTATGAAACTATCAGCCGTAAAATCGTCAGCCCGGAGGTTCACATTCAAGTCAAACCTTTTCCGGGAAGCCAGCCAGCAGGATTCACCGGAGCTGTCGGATCCTTTTCATTAACCACTGCGCTGGATAAAACAGAGGCAAAAACCAACGAGGCAGTCTCACTGAAGATCAGTTTAAGAGGCAAAGGCAACCTGAAGCTGATTGAAATGCCCTCAATCCGGTTTCCGGCTGACCTGGAGGTTTACGATCCCAAAATCACGGATAACATCGAAACCGGTGAGAACGGGATTTCCGGAAGCAAGACCTTTGAATACCTGATTATCCCTCGTCATGTAGGCACTTTCGAAATTCCAGCCTGGAGCTTTTCTTATTTTGACCCATCATCCGCCCAATACAAGACGTACTCCAGTGATCCGTTGAGTTTGAATGTGACCAAAGGTGACACCGAATCAGATCCTACCCTGATCAGCACGCCAGGAAAAGAGGATATCAGGGTCATCGGTCAGGATATCCGCTTTATTAAAACCGGTAAAAACAGCTTAAAACGGACTATTGGCTATTTTTTATCATCCACGAGCTTTTATTTCTGCTATATCGTGATTGCTTTATTACTGATACTTGCGTTAGGATATTATAGATATCAGCTTAAAAATCAGATTGATGTTGAAGGAACCCGTTTCAGAAAAGCAAGATCAGTCAGCCGCAGGCAGCTCAGCAAAGCAAGGGCATGCCTGAATGAAGGAAAGCAGGATTTGTTCCTTGAAACCCTGCTGAAAGGATTGTGGGGTTACCTGAGCGATAAATTCAACCTTGAACTTGCGGAACTGAACCGCACCAGCATCGTTGGGCTGCTGTCGGATAAAATGGTTCCTCCGGATATCATCACAGACCTGATCAGCATTATTGACCAGGCTGAATACTTGCGTTATGCGCCTTCATCTGGGGAAGCGGATTTCAATAAACTCCTGAACCAATCGGAGGATATTATCGTGCAAATAGAAAAATCTTACCGGAGGTGACATGTTAATCAGAATCCTTCTCTTGTCATTGTTGGCTTTCACCCTGCATATGCCAGCCGAGTGCCAATCCGCTCTGGTGAAAAATCAGCTGGAACGTGCTGATCAGTTGTTCCTGAATGGGAAATATGCCGATGCACGGGACGAATACCTGAAGATTGTCAACGCCGGTTATCATTCGGCTGCCCTGTATTATAATACGGCCAATGCTTTTTACAAGACGGGGCAGATCCCCTATGCCATCTTATTCTATGAGCGGGCCCTGTTGTTAAGTCCGCGCGATGAGGATATCAGGTTCAATTTAAACCTTGCCAATCAAATCGTTATAGACAGGATCAACCCTGTCAACGAATTTTTTATCAAGCGATGGATAGCTACTGCAGCCTCTTCCTTAGGAATCAACGGCTGGGCAATCATCAGCCTGGTCACATTTGCGTTGTTGGGGGTAGTAGTTGTATTTCTTTACGCCAAACGGTCAAGTCGCTTCCGGCAATTTTTTTTCTCGTTCGGAATCATTCTTCTGGTCCTCTGGATTACTTCCATTAGCTTATCCGTGGTTCAAAGCAGGATAGTCCGACATGGGAATTATGCCATTGTTTTCACACCTTCAGTGACGGCAAAGAGTTCTCCTGACAATAGCGGGACTGACCTGTTTGTTGTGCATGAGGGTCTGAAAGTGAAGATAACCGATCAGGTTGGCTCGTGGATCCGGATCCGGCTGCCTGACGGAAATGAAGCATGGGTGCTTGCATCCGATGTTGAGAAGATCTGATCAGATGAGCTTCTTCACTTTCATCAGGTTAATTAAGGAGTCGGCTATGTCTGCCAGGTCCCAGGTGGCGCAATTATAGACCACATCGAAATCATCCATGGTGAACTTCCGTCCCAGGTAATATTCCAAAAATTTCTTCCGGTTTTCATCCTTGTTTGCAACCCATTTTACAGCTTCATCGCGGTTCAGATTGAATATTGCCTTGGAGCTGGTGATGCGCCATTCAAGAGGGGCGATCAGCCTTACATGAAGCGAAAGGGGAATATGACGTGTCAGTGCCATGCCTGCCCGACCGACAATAATCACGTGGCCGTTCTCACCAAAGGTCCGTATGACTTTGCCAATGGAATTGTATATGGCACGGTCAGTCCGGTATTTTCCGGTCTTTTTAGTGGCCGCAAGTATATCATCCACGAGGGAGTGTTCCTCATACTGAAATACATGGTCGATATCCTTCGGGCTGACTTGCAGATCGGCAGCAGCTTGTTCCAGTAATTCTTTACCGATCCACTTCCAGGCTACTGGCGGACCATAAGGCTTTCGGCTGACACCCGCCAACTTCTCCACCATGAGGGCAGCCAGTTTCTTGCTGGGGCAACCACATTCCCGCGACAAGGTGACAACCGGTCCCTGCCTTGATATTGCAGGCTCGTTCGAAAGCCGCATGTCAAGATAACGCTTGAGCAGGTTTTCCATTACTCCCTCCCCGGGTTATTAAATCACTTGTAAATGAAATAATAAAGCTCTAATTTTGCACCCCGTGATATCAGGATTGTTGCTTGTCAGATAATTTAACGGATAGAGCTTACTTATTGTTCCATTATTGGTTTAACAGTTAATGCGGTCCTTTCATTCAGTTCTTTTCCTCATTCCTGTCATTATCCTTATTGATCTGTACGTTCTGAAAGGACTGTCCGGCCTCCTGAAAGGCAAAAAGCCCGCGCTGAGAAGAACTGTTTTGTTGACCTACATCCTGTTCAGCCTCCTCATCCTCATCGGTATTTTTGCCTTCTACCTGAATTATGAGCATAAGCCTGAAGAGGAAATACGGTACCGGAGGCTCCTTGGTTTCCTGGGAATCTTCATCATACAATTCGGCATCAAGTTCTCTTATGTGTTTTTTGAAATCCTCCACGATATCCGGCAACTCTTGATCAGGCTCAAACCTCGAAGAAAGTTCAAAGAGTCACTGGTTACTGAAGATTCCGTTTCCTCCCGGAGGGAATTTATCAGAAAAGCCGGGGTTTTATTTACCTCGCTGCCATTTCTCGGAATAATCCACGGCATAGGCTGGGGCCGGTTCAGATTTACTGTGCATCACTCCGAAATAACTTTTAATGATCTTCCTGAAGCCTTTGACGGATTAAGGATCGTTCAACTGTCAGACGCTCACCTGGGAGGCTTCTTCAGTCACAGGGAGAAACTGGAAGAAGTCGTGGAAATAGTCAATGAAATCAAACCCGATTTACTGCTGTTCACAGGCGATATGGTCAATAACTTCGCCTCCGAGATGAACGGCTGGACTGATTTGTGGTCAAGAATGGGAGCCCGGCTGGGTAAATACTCAGTTCTGGGTAATCATGATTATGGCGATTATTCTGATTGGGACTCACCGCAGAAGAAAGCTATTAATTTCCAGGAGATTCTACGGCATCAGCAGGCCATGGGATTCACTGTTCTGCGAAATGAAAACATTCCTATCGAATCGAATGGCCAGAGGATCTACCTGGCCGGAGTCGAGAATTGGGGAATGCCTCCCTTTAAGCGATATGGAGATTTGGCGAAAGCCATGAAGGGTATTCCAGAGGATGGATTTGTAGTACTCATGTCTCATAATCCTGATCACTGGAACCATGGTGTCCTGGATGACGGCAGGATCAGTCTGACCCTCGCGGGCCACACTCACGGTTTCCAGATCGGAATTGAAATCGGCCCAATCAAAGTCAGCCCGTCACAACTCATGTATAAATATTGGGCTGGGCTTTACCGTGATGGCAATCAATACCTTTATGTTAACCGGGGACTGGGGTACCTCGCCTTTCCCAGCAGGGTTGGGATGTGGCCTGAGATTACCCTTCTGGAACTGAAGAAAGGGATATGATCCCCTCTATTTCTTCTCGGCCCGGTTCAGATCGTCCATTCCTTCAATATTCATACTTTGGGCGATCTTGCCCACCGTTTTCATGTCAATGATTCCCGCCATCCAGATCATGGCGCTCTCATCGCGACTCCTTGATACCATGATCAACTCCCGGATAACCCCGTCCTTCTCCGCTGTCATGAACTTGACTTCTTCCCCGGATTCCTGCATGACCATCAACTCCTTGTAGTCTTTTTCCGGCAGTAATTCCATGACTTCCTTATAGAACGCATTCCCCGACGCTTCTCCCTTGGCTGTCAGAATCTTAATGAAATCCAGATTTTTAACGGTCCGGAGAAAATCATCATTCTCCGGATTTTCGACATTCGCAAAAAGCTGGAACATGTTTTTTGTGATCACGATGGATGTAAAACCATCCTTGCCTGAATATTTATGAAACATCTGTTCAATGGCCTTATTTTGAGCTGATGCCAGGACAGGCAGAGCCACGATCATCAGAACCGATACTATTTTTTTCATAACCTGATTTTTACTTGTCTTTAGCAATTCTGTTGGTGGTTTTCAAGGCATCTCCCAATCTTGAAAGCACCTGCAGTTCACGGGTTGCTTTATCCAGTGAGGAAAAAGCTTGCAAGGGTTCTACAGCTGCGTTAATCTTGTTCAAACCGGCCAGACTGGCTCTACCCCTGTTCAGCATTTCTGAAACGGTTACCAGGGCCTGTTTTGATTCTGCATAGGCCAACTGTGGGTCAGTGATCGCCATCACCTGATCCTGTCTGTTCAACATGAGGAAGGTGGATACTATCAGAAACAATGCTGCAGCGGCACTCATCAGGTAATAAACCAGACGCCTGTTACTGCTGCCGGATTGCCTTTGCAAGGGTTCCAGCTTTTGTATGACCAGTTCTTCGAGATTCTCGGGTACAATTATTTTCTCATCACGGATATTCACCAGTTCGTGGAACATCATTGCTTCCGCTTCCATCCCGGGATGGGAATCTCCATCCAGGAAAAAATCCTCGAGCATGGTTTCTTCAACGGGGGTTGTTTTGCCGTCAAAGAATTTCTGCAACAAGATTTTTATTTCGTTCGTTTTCATAACCATAATATTTTGCAAATACTGAACGTATCCTATTTCTTCCCCTTGATAAAATCACCCTGATGGTTCCGTTAGCCATACCCAGTATCTCTGCAATTTCGTCATTATCATATCCTTCGATGTCTCTCAATCTGACCACCGAGCGCTGAGGCTCCGGCATTTCGTCAATAACTCTCCTGATCAGGGTCAGGGAATCGGATATTTCCATGCTTCTGTCAGGGCCCGGCTCCTCCGTCATTCTGTTGCCAAAATACCCTGCAGCATCAAGGCGGATGGTTTTTTTTGATTTAAACCGGTCGAGGCAATAGTTCCTCATCACCCGAATGGCAAAAGCTTCCACATTTCTTAAACCGGCCAGTTCAGACCGCATATTCCACAGTTTGACAAAGACCTCCTGAACGGCATCCTGGGAATCATCCTTGTCTTCCAGGTAGCGAAAAGCATACCTGTAGAGCTGCTTGCTGAGCGGTATGACAAGATCGTTGAATTCCTTTGCCGTCATCATGGTGTAGACGATTCAAACCGGTCCCCGTTACAAGATAGGCATGATTTACCTTCCGATCCGGCTTCCCGGCAAGGTAAATGACCGTGAGCTGTATGAATAGGACGAGAATATCCCGAGTCCCCCATGTATATTGGTATAAACCTGAACCGGTTCGGCAAAAGGATTATTGTGGGCTTGTTGATAGGCCTCATTGCTGACAACATATTTATAAAATGCCGGATCGAGCTGTTCCAGGTGTACTTCAATCTTCACGGAATCAACCATGCTCATTATATAATCATACAGACCTACTTCAACCGATTTCGACTGACCCTCAAACAGCAAGTCGTCGAAGTAAATCTTACCTCCATAATTGTGGGATTCATCCTCCACAAACATATCGGAATCAGAATAGATATACACCAGGCGGGTAACTATGTTTCCCGTAGGTTCCATGGTAACGTAATCGATCTCCTCATAGGTTATGTGAACAGATAAACCATAGTAATTGTCTTTTCCTGCCGGGTCGTTAAAGACAATTTTTATCCTGTAGTCCCGGTAACCCCATTCGGATTCGATCACGAGTGTATCGCAGGTCGTCATGGGAACCATATCGGGAACCGTTGTTTCCGCTTCAACCGGATTGAGTCCCGGATAATCGACTGTCAACCGGTAGGTATTGCCAGCCAGGGGTTTGAAATCCGGTAAAAAATAGGTTCCGTTTTTATCCGCCGTAAACTGGCCCACCAACCTGTCTCCCTGAAACAGCCTGACTGCAGCATCATAAATGAATACAAACTCATCAGCTTCCAGCACGGTCAGGCTTCTCGACAGATTCACCGCCGCCGTCTGATCTTCGCTGATAATACCGTTGACCACTATTTTGCGCTCATTGTCCGGAATCTCGATATCAATGATTTTCTCGCATGCCGTAGCCAGGATCGTACCGGCAAGGATGATTGGAATGAATGTTATCTTAAAGTGATTTCTTGTCATAATCACTTGATTTTAAAGCTGTAGCTGATGGAAGGAATGATTGGAAAAAGGGAGTACTGTTTCAGAACCACTGTGGTTGATCTTTGTACCTCATCCCATTCCTGGTCGAAAGCCAGATAGAAAGGATTTTTCCGGTTGTAGGCATTGTATGCGCCGAATGACCAAACCCTCTCTCCCCATTTGGTGGTTTTGCGAAAGTTGATCCCCAGGTCAAGCCTGTGGTAAGCCGGCATACGGTACGAATTCCGGTTCTCGAAGTACTCAATTCCGTTGAAGTACCGGTTTTCAAACCAAAAACTTTCCAACGAGGCGTATTTTTCAAGCGGGAGGGTTACCGCATTACCCGTACCATAAACCCAGGTCAGGCCGATGTCGATGTTGTCCTTGATCTTCTGATTGACCACTATGGAAACATCATGCCTTCTATCATACCGGTAAGGGAACCATTGTCCAAAACTGATATTTTCAAACTGCCGTTCACTCCAGGATAAAGTGTAACCGATCCACCCGGATGTCTTTCCGAATTGTTTGCGGAGCAGGATCTCAATCCCGTAAGCCCTGCCGTTTCCCACTTCTATCTTATCCTGCCAGTCATCTTCCAGCGAGAAGAAGCTGGCCCCTTCCTTATACTCAATCAGGTTCGACATTGACTTGTAATAACCTTCAAGGGTAAGTTCGATGCCGTCACCATGGTCATAAACCAAACCCAATGCATACTGGATGGCTTTTAACGGTTTGATGCGGTCGGTGGCCGGCAGCCAGAGGTCTGTCGGTAAGCCGATGGTCGAATTGGTCAGCAGATGTATATATTGACTCATGTGCGTATAGGCCGCCTTGACTGATAGTTTTTCGTTGACCATAAACCTGGCAGAAAGCCTGGGCTGCAGGGAAGTATAGGTCGAATCTTTAACCCGGAATCCTGAAAAATGCAAGCCTGCATTTACTTTCAGCCGTGAAAAAACATTCCAATCGTCCTCGGCAAAGACCGACCACTCGTGGGCAAAAATATTCTGGTTGCCGAAGGTGGTGTCAATGGGTATTCCGAGTTCCCCTTCCTCCAACCTGAAAACAGTGATGCCCGGTTTAAAGGTATGATAGATATAATTGCAGCCGAAACGGATGCTGTGATCGGGAACAGGCAGATAGTCGAAGTCAATTTTGCCTGCCCAGTCAACGATTCCGGAATTGTAACCGAACGAGTACTCATGTTGAAGGTTGCCACCCATTTCTTCTTTGTCGAGGAGTGAAGTCAGGAAATTATACCGGCTATAAGTAATTGTGGTATTGCTGAATAATTTGGGTGTCAGGATATAGTTCCAGCGCAAGGCAGCAGTCAGGTTACCCCATCCCAGGTTTGCCTGATCCGTCCACCGGAACTCATCGCCTTTCTCAACCATTTTCATATAGGCCTTATCCTTGCCGCTGTATGCACTTAAAAACAAACGGGACTTGTCGGAAAACCTGTGGTTGATCTTGGCATTGAGATCATAGAAATAATAGCCGGCGTTAAAATTTTCATATTCATCACCGGCCTGCATCCTGATGAATGGTTGAGCCAGTACGTCGATATAAGTGCGTCTGCCTGACACAATGAATGAAGTGCGATCCTTGATGATCGGTCCTTCAATGGTCAGCTTGCTTGAAATAAGGCCTACACTTCCTTCCACTCCGAATTTCTTGTTATTGCCGTCTTTCATCCGGATATCCAGGACTGAAGACAGGCGTCCCCCATAGCGTGCCGGGAATCCCCCTGTTATCAGCTGGACAGACTGGATAGCATCCGGATTGAAAACGGAAAAGAATCCAAACATATGATTAACATTATAAACGGGAACACCATCCAACAGAATCAGGTTTTGGTCAGGACCACCCCCCCTGACATAAATACCACTGGTACCCTCACTGCCACCCTTGACTCCCGGAAGAAGCTGCAGCGCTTTCAGAACATCAACTTCACCTAAGAATACCGGGAGGCTTTTAATCGTACGTGCATCCAGTTCCATAACGCTCATCTGGGTGCTGCGAACCGCTGACCTGGCCTTTTCAGCTGAAATGACCACTTCGTCCAGGTTGATCATCGGTTTCAGTCTCATATTGATGACCGTATCTTTAAGCAATAACACATTGACGTTTACCGTCTCGAAACCCACATAAGAAAAAGTAAGTACGATTGAACCGGCTGGCAGGGTCAGGCTGAAAAAGCCATATACATTAGAGGAGGTACCCTGGGAAGTTGCAGCATCGTAAACATTGCAACCCGGAAGCTTTTCACCTGTTACCTGATCTTCAACGGTTCCGCTGATGGTATGTCTCTGTGATACCAATTCAACAGGCATCATCATCATTATGAAGAACAATCCCCACTTTTTTATCAGGATCATGGCTTCGGATTAGGAGTCACTCAGAAAAAAAGGTTGCAGGGCTTGCATTAAAGCCTCAGGCGGCCTAGCTGGTTTTCTGGTGGCTGAATCGGTAAAAACCAGGTGGCATTCAGCCTCATTAATCAGGGTGCCCGCCTCATCGAATATCTGATAATAAAAAACTATCCTGGCAGTCGGCAGCTTTTTCAAAGTTGTCCGGATGGTGATAAGGTCATCATAAGCTGCAGGTCTTACGTACTTCACGATCATGCTCACTACAGGCAGCAGTATTCCCCTGGCTTCAAAGTCCTTGTAAGTAAATCCGAGCTTCCGGATCAGTTCGGTGCGCCCTATCTCGAAGAATTCCGCATATCTCCCATAATAGACATAACCCATCTGGTCGGTCTCACCATAACGGATCCTTAACGTAACATCGCAAGTGTACATGAACAAGGCTGGGTAACAATCAATCGATCAGCTATATGACTGCATAGAGGTCGTATTCATCGGACTTCACAATCTCGGCCGGGTAAAAAACACCGGTCTTCAGGGTTCGTCTCCGTGAAGATACGAGAATTTCCTGATCCACTTCCGGAGAATCAAACTCTGAACGTCCCACATAGAATTCACCCTCCTTTCGGTCAATCAGTATTTCCATTCGCTGCCCCACCTTGTTTCTGTTGATCTGTCCGGATATGGTCCTCTGGGTTTCCATGATTTCATCATACCGATCCTGCTTTACTGCTTCGGGAACATCATCCTTGTAATGATCCCTGGCAAAGGTTCCGTCTTCTTGTGAATACTTGAATACGCCAAGCCTTTCGAATCTTGATTCCCTCACGAAGTTGAGTAACTCCGCATACTCTTTTTCTGTCTCACCCGGATGACCTACGATCAGCGATGTCCGGATGTGAACCCCCGGGACGCCTTTCCTGATATCCTCAACGATTTTCAATGTATCAGCCCGTGTGTAACCCCTTTTCATTCTTTTCAGCATTTTATCACTGATATGCTGAAAAGGCATGTCAAGGTACCTGCAAATTTTTGGTTCCGAACCCATCATTCCGATCAGGCCTTCCGGGAACTTTTCGGGGTAAGTATAATGCAGGCGTATCCATTTCAGGCCTTCGATACCGGACATTTTTTCCAGCAGCGGAACCAGCATGCTTTCATGATACAGCTCGCGTCCATAATAGGAAAGATCCTGAGCAATGAGCAGGATTTCGCGCACCCCGCTTGCGGCCAGGAAAGCAGCTTCGCTCAGGATTTCCTCCACCGGTCGTGAAACATGCTTGCCCCGGATGGAAGGAATTGAACAAAACGCACATTTCCGGCTGCACCCTTCAGAGACTTTCAGAAAGGCATAATGCTTAGGTGTCGATATCCGGCGCTGGTTGAGTATTTCCGGATTATAGTGCAGATCCAGGTAGGACAGCAAATGGTCAACCTGATCCACTCCAAACCAGGCATCGATCTCTGGAATTTCAGTCCGCAGGTCATCAGCGTATCTCTGCACCAGACAGCCCATGACGATAATGCGCTTGACCCTGTCCTGTTTCCTTAATTCGACCGCAGCCAGTATAGTATCAATCGATTCTTGCCGGGCGTCCAGGATAAATCCACAGGTATTGATGATCAGCACGTCAGCATCGACTCGTATGGGGTCTATGCATGACTGAACGCCCTGCGCCCTTAGCTGGGTCATGAGCTTCTCAGAATCCACCAGGTTCTTGGAACAACCAAGGTTGATGATATCGGCGCGCATTTAGGATTGATCGGTTCCAAAAAGGGATTCCACAAAAACGTCCTTATTGAAAATCTGAAGGTCTTCTATTTTCTCGCCGATTCCGATATAACGGACCGGAATCTTAAACTGGTCGCTTATGCCGATGACGACTCCGCCTTTGGCCGTGCCGTCAAGTTTGGTCAGGGCAAGGGCCGTAACCTCGGTTGCCGCTGTAAATTGCCGGGCTTGTTCAAAAGCGTTCTGCCCGGTCGAGCCGTCCAATATCAGGAGAACCTCCTGGGGGGCTTCCGGGATCACCTTTTTCATGACATTCCGGATCTTGGTCAGTTCATTCATCAGGTTTACCTTGTTATGCAGCCGGCCGGCGGTATCGACGATGACAACATCCGCTTTTTGTGCGACTGCCGAACGCAAGGTATCATAGGCAACAGAGGCGGGATCGGCACCCATTTTCTGCTTGATCAAAGGAACGTCTGCCCGCTCAGACCATATTTCCAGCTGCTCTATTGCGGCAGCCCTGAACGTATCGGCTGCTCCCAGGATAACCTTTTTGCCAGCCGATTTATATTGGTATGCCAGCTTGCCGATTGTGGTGGTCTTGCCTACCCCGTTGACGCCGACAACCATGATCACATAAGGCCCTCCGGCTGCCGGGAATGGCAAATCTTCCAGGTCACGCGTCTGATTCTCTGACAGCAGGGCGGATATCTCCTCACGCAGGATGCGGTTAAGTTCATCGGTATTCATATACTTATCCCGGGACACACGTAACTTAATACGTTCGATGATCCTGAGCGTGGTCTGAACTCCCACGTCAGAAGAAATAAGCATTTCTTCCAGATTATCCAGGACGTCCTCATCAACCTTGCTTTTACCGGCAATTACCCGTGTCAACTTCTGAAAAACGCTCTCTTTCGTCTTGGCTAAACCCTGATCAAGGTTCTTCTTCTTATCCTCGGTGAACCAGTTAAATAGTCCCATGGTGCAAATATGATTAAAACGAAAGAGCTTTCCTCACGGTGGTGAAGAAAGCCCCTGTTAATGCTTTGAAATGAATGCCCGATTATTTCTGGTTGAAGTAATCCTTAATATGATCCGTGTGAACGATATCTTCTTTAAAGGAGTAGGCTCCTGTCTTTGGTGATTTCACCATTTTTATAACTTTGGCATAATGCCTTCCTTTACCCGTTTGCAGCGTTGCAACAACTTTCTTTGCCATACTCGAACTATTTAATTTCCCTGTGCAGGGTGACCTTGTGTAAAATCGGATTGTATTTCTTCATCTCCATACGGTCCGGGGTATTCTTCCTGTTTTTCGTAGTGATATACCTGGAGGTGCCTGGAAGGCCGGTTGCTTTGTGCTCTGTACATTCCAGGATTACCTGTATCCGGTTGCCTTTGCCTTTTTTAGCCATGATTCGTTCCTTTTATTAATAACGGGTAATGAAGCCTTTCTCCTGAGCCTCTTTCAGGCAGGCAGACAATCCTTTCTTGTTGATGTTCCTGATTCCTGCTGCTGATACCTTCAGCGTGATCCAGCGTTTTTCCTCTTCAAGGTAGAATTTCCTGGTAAACAGGTTTGGATAAAAACGCCTTTTGACCCTCCGGTTGGAATGGGAAACATGATTCCCAACCATCATCATCTTACCGGTTATCTGACACAACTTCGACATGCTCGATGAATTTTGGATCGCAAATTACGGCATTTTTCTTCAATTAATCAAGCTCTTTCTGAAAAAAAAGAATTCTTGTTGTCAACCTCAAAGTGTTAATATTTTGGCCGAGTTCCCGCTGTTTCTTTCAAAATCCTGATGCGTAACATATTTAAGGCTGCCAGTGAGGCTTTACGGATATTCCGGCCGCGGTGCTCGCCAAAGCGGAATAGTTCGGATCCCGTTCCTGAGGCACCCGATACCGCTATCCAGACGGTGCCCACCGGTTTATCAGCGGTTCCGCCGTCGGGGCCTGCAATTCCGGATACAGCAATGGCATAATCGGCTCCCATCCTGATCCGTGCCTGTATTGCCATTTGTTCAACCACCTCCCTGCTGACGGCTCCAAACCGGCTGATACTGTCAGGCTCCACTCCCAGCAATTTTTCTTTCAAGTCATTGGCATAGGCCACAATACTGCCCAGGTACCACGACGAACTTCCAGGAACTCCGGTGATTAACGAAGCAATCGCCCCACCGGTGCAGCTTTCAGCGGTAACAACTGTGAGCCCGTTTGCCAGAAGCAATTGGCCGATCGTCTCTTCCAGGGTGATTTCATCGTAACCGTAAATCGCGTCCGGGATGATTTCCCTCAATGAATGGATCAGTCCATCTATCTCCGTGAGTTTTGCCCCTGCATCACCTCCCCGGGCCGTAATGCGGAGCTTGACAATCCCGGGAGACGGAAGATAGGCAAGCGAGAATCCTGCAGGCAGGTTTTTTTCCCAGGTTCTTATCCGGGAAGCCAGGACCGATTCGGCGATGCCCGTTATCATGATGGTTCTTTGCAGGATCACCGGTACCTTGAAAACGTCCTTCAAAGCCGGGATTACCGAGGATTCCATCATACTGATCATTTCATAGGGCACTCCCGGCATGGAAATGACAACTTTGCCTTCCCTCTCAAACCACATTCCCGGTGCAGTACCTGCCTGATTCCTGATGACACGGCAGTTGTCAGGCACAAGGGCTTGGTCACGGTTCAGCGGGTTGACAGGAACATTCCGTGAAGCCAGGAGCTGCTCAATGTCTTGCAGGATAATCGGATCCGGTATTAATCGGGATTGAAAATAGTCACACAGCGTTTTCTTTGTCCGGTCATCGTTGGTCGGCCCGAGGCCTCCGGTGATGAGCACCAGGTCCGATCGCTTCAATGATTCCTGCAGTGCCAGGCGGATTTCCCCCGGCTGATCCGAAATGGAAATTATACGGTTGACCGGTATCCCGATTTCCGACAGATGCTCACCGATCCAGGCCGAGTTCGTGTCAATCGTTTGTCCGATCAGGATTTCGTCTCCGATGGTAATGATTTCTGCCGTTGGATTCATTATAGCAGGTGTCAGGTTAAATAAAAAACATTCGAACTAAGGAGCCTGTATCACGCGTCACGCAATTCTATTGGCCTTCCTGCAACATTTGCAGATCCAGCAGTTTATTCTTTTCCGCCCTGATCACCAGTTCTTTGCGGTATTCGTTGATATAAAAGGGATGCATACCTTTTTGACCGGATTTGTCCAACCACTCCAGTGCCAAAGGAATTTCGCCTGCCAATTCACAGGTCACGGCCATGTTATAGCAAGCCTTCGCTGCCTCGACAGAGTTGCGGGAATCAACGTAAAGATCCCAAATCCCCGCTGCTTCGGCCCAGTTACCTTCCCTCATATATCTGGCGCCTTTATGAAAATCATGTGGACCATACGGAAAATAGGCTCTTTCGAGCTGTATCCAGTAGGGTGCAATTTTGTGGGCGGTCTTTTTTCCTGTCTCGTACATCCCCTCAATGACCATAAAATGATCAAATGGAGAGGATTGGATCATTTCCTCGACTTCCCAGAGCTCATAGGTCAGGGTATCTGTGAACTGGTATTCAGTGAACTGATTGCTTTTCAGCTCGTAGAGTCTCCAGTAAGTACTGAGAATCTGTAAGAAAGAATAAGTTTTCCAGCCGTCCCTGACCAGGCTGATGACCGTGTCGCGGTAATGGCATGATTCAAGAGCTAAAGCTGCATCGAGCGGCGGGTCACCAACTATCTCACCGATGATATTCCAGGGAAGTGGCCTCGCAGGATTGGTAAAATCACCAGCCAGGTTTCTTTTCACCATCGGATCATAAACCTCAAAACGGGGACTTTTGATCAGTTCATCAACGCAGCCCAGGACGGCTTCTTTAGCCATGAGGCTGTCAAGAGTAAAATTCATTTTCCCGGCACTTTCGATCCGGGCAGGCTTAGAAGTGCTGTCAATATCGATCCTTGAAAAAACCGTTATTGATGTGACCGACGCTGGAATACTGATCTTGGCCGGTTCTAACCCCTCCATCTGAAAAACGAAAGCAGGATAACAACCCGACAGGCCCATCAGGCTCAATAAAAATGAAAACTTCCAGGCCTCTTTCATTGCTTACCAATTGCGAATAATCTCTCCGTTCTCAACCCTTTTCCGGTACTCAGCCAATTTTGCCTCAAGCAGCGTGATGTATTCGCGTGTTTTTTTATCGGGACGGATCATTTCAGAGCGGCGGGCAAATCCGACCGCCTGGTTCAGGCGTCCGTCCATTTCACAAGCCAGGGCCATATTGAACGATGCTTTTGCCCGGGTTAGTGAATCCTTTGCATTATAAGCTTCATAATTCCACTTCGCTTCTGCCCGGCCCCATTTACCTGCCTGAACAGCCGAGTCAGCAACCCTCATCAGGCTGTCACCTTTTGAATAGTAGACTCTGTCGCCTGTTATGACATCCGGCCTGATCAATTCAGCATAATCAGCTGCCGCCTGACTGCAGGCAAAGACAGCGGAAGTATGGGTGTCAGGCAAATCCGAACGGGCCTCTGAAGGTGACTTGCCTGTGGACTTGAAACTCTTAGAAAAGGTATAAATCTTCTCATCCACAAGGCGCCGTTTTTCCGGCTCATATACCCTGATGGCCAGGATCACTTCCACCCGCAACGTGGCGATAAATCCTTTGTCAGGTATAGATACTGTCTCCTCCTTATACCGGATATCAAAACCTTCAAGAACCAGGATTCCTCTCACAAACTCCTTTTTTGCCAGTGAAACCATGCCTTCCCAGGGCAAAGCTTCGGGCAGGCTATCAGTGTTATTGCGTAGCATCCTTGGATAGTGCCTTATTTTAACCAGGAAGTGGTTACCTTCCACTATTCTTGCTGCCAGCGAATCAACCAGTGACTCAGCCAAGGCCCACTTCACGCTGTCAACCGATTCATAAGAGCCCCATTGCACATCTTCGTATATGCCTGTTGCCGGCACGTACCGCGAAGTTACCATCAGGCTTCGCAATTCAGGCGGATATTCCAGTTTGGGAGGTGAATACAGATCGACGGTAACCCTCTGCAACTGGCAGGAGGTGAAGACTGCTATAAAAATAAAAACAGGAACAAACCTTTTCATGAACTGATTATTTTAACGTGTACCATACCACCTTCTGAAAAACCACTCCAAAGCCAGGAAAAGCACCAGCAAACCGAAAAGCCAGGCAAGATTGATCAGGTCATACCATTTGTATTCCGGCCGGAGTAATTTTTCCGGGGGTTTGATTTTTCCCATGTCATGTAAAAATCCATCAACTTCTGATTCAACATAAAAACCTCCTCCGGTAATATAGGAAACAAGCTTCAGATCTCCATGCTCAGCAACCGGATCTTTTTGTTCCTGATACAGGGAAACGATTCTCAGAAGACCCTGGTCGGAATACTTTTCCGGACCCATTTGAGTGATGGCCTCATAATTATAATCCCCGGCAGGAAATCCAGGAAGGTTCAACTCATAATAATCGGCACTCCGCCCCATCAGGTACTCAAAAACCTGTCCTGCTGAGTTTGCGATGCTGAGCGTTACATCCGGTTGATTGACGGATTCAAAGGATTCATTGATAAGCCTTGCCGTAACTCTGATATTCATGTACTCGTTCACGTCCTGCGGGAAAGTCACCGAGAAGTGGTCCTTTTGCTCATCCTGTAGCAGGTATTGAATGATCCTGGCAACCATCTCATCGAAAACACGGTGATCACCGAATTCAAGGTAATCATGCATCCGCCACATCCAGATCCCTTCAGCTGTGATAATCCCAAGCTTTGAATCTTCCGGTCGGGAAAAAAGGATGAGCGGATCAGGCAGTTCGACGCTGCCGATTCTTTGAGTCACCATGTTAGTTACGCTGGAAGCAGGAGCGTATGATTCAAATGGAACGTACAGGGGTGGCCATGCTTTGAGATGCTCAGTAAAATCCTCCGGTAGGGTAAATAACGTAAAGCCTTGCGATAAAACTCCCTGCACCGGCTCGGGTTCTTTCCTGAGACTACCGACGGATAGATTCATACTTAACTCTTCCGATAAACCGGGCTCAGTCGATCCAGTCATAATAAACATCATCGGTATCTTGCGTAGACGGGCCATCCCGAGGACTTGCTTAACCGGGTGTATCACCGAAGGTAGACCATGGAATATCAACAAGTTACAACTTTTTGGAATGGTATCGAAATCCCCAGCCTGGCGTGCTTCAATAACCACTTGCGGTAAGCCGCCCAAAGCCTTTTCAATTGCAGCGAGATCGGGATGGGGTGCTTCATACAAAGCCATAACCTGCGCATCCTCGCCAATCACGTGCACACGGAACGATCGCTGGTTGTTTTCTACATTTTTTTCGGGTAAACCGGAAAGGATTGCTGCCTTCAGTTCCAAAGTTCCATGATCAGGAGCCTGGATTTCAAAGTCGGCGTACAATTCAGTTTGATCACCAACTTCAACATCCTTTTCTGCCAGTACTCCTTCCCGGCCGGTAATCCGGATCCTGACGGGATCATCCGGCCATTCTTCCAATTTAAAATAGATCCTGGCCTGAAACAGGCTGTTTCTCCTGACCCATTCGTTTGTGGCAATCTCAAGGATGGACAGATCGGGTAGTCGGCTTGTGTCTCCGGTGGCTAAAAAGTACACAGGAATTGGGAAGTTCCTGGCAGCTTCCGAAAAACTCTTGCCTCGGGTTACAACGCCATCCGTGACCACAATCATGCCACCAATATCACGAGTCTGTGACAGTAGCCGGACTTCATCGAACAGAACATCGGAACGGGTAAAAAAATCGGAATAATTCCAATTCCTGCCCGGGCGGGCTTTTTCTCCAAAAAGGTATTCCTGAACCTCATAATCCTTTTTCAGGATTCCGGCCAGCCGATCCAGGTAATCGTTGCGCAGGTCCTGAAGGATTGCCGAATCCTTACTACCCTTCATCGAAGAACTATTGTCCCTGGCGAGAATAAAAACCGGTTTAACTTCCTTCTTTACGGCCGTTCGGATCCAGGGTGAAATGAAAAGCAAACCGGTCAAAACGATCACGATAAACCGGTTGATGCCCAGCAGGATCCTGGAACCCTTAGGAAGGGGCGATCCGGATTGCATCCGGAAATAAAGAAACCACATGATCCACCCAGCAATGACTGCTATTGGCAGCAGGAGCCAGAAAGGATAGGTGGAATCAAGATGAAGGCTCATCTGGTGAAGGAAAAAGGAAAAAGGCAAAAATAAAAGTTAGCGAATTCACGGATCAGGTCAATAGGGCTCCGCACACTTGAATCACCTGACCACTGACATACGATGAGAGGTCTGAAGCCAGGAACAGGGCAACTTTGGCAACCTCTTCAGGAGTTCCCCCGCGCTTCATGGGTATTCTGTCAGCCCATTCCTTCAGTACCTCCTCTGATAATTTGGCGGTCATTTCGGTCAGGATATAACCCGGCGCTATTGCATTGCAACGGATATTCCGGGAGCCCACTTCGCGGGCGATGGATTTCGTAAAACCTATGATACCTGCTTTTGATGCGCTGTAATTGGATTGACCGGCATTTCCACCGACGCCGACTATGGATGACAGGTTGATTATCGATCCATCGCGCTGTTTAAGCATAACAGGCTGAACAGCCTTTGTGAGGTTGAAAACGGATTTCAGGTTGACGGTCATTACCAGGTCCCACTGCTCCTCGGTCATGCGCATCAATAAAGTATCGCGTGTAATCCCCGCATTGTTGACCAGGATATGGATGGTTCCGAATTCTTTCATCGCCTCATCAACGACTTTTTGCGCATCCATGAATTTACTTGCATCCGAAGCGTACAGTTTGGCTTTTACTCCCCTGGCCCGGAGTGTTTCCTCCAACGCTTTGGCATGATCATCATAGAACAGGTCTGTGAGTATCAGATTGGCTCCTTCATCGGCGAACTTCTCAGCAATCGCCTTACCGATTCCCCTCGAGGCTCCCGTAATCAGGGCTGTTTTACCATCCAGCAATTTCATTTTTTTTCGATTTTTAAAACAATATCATTTTATCACTCCTTCACCCCTACCGCATTGCCATCTTCATGGTCTGCCCGATCATGGCGGGGGTTTCGACTACATGAATACCACATTCTTTCATGACAGCCATTTTGGCTGCTGCAGTATCTTCAGCACCACCGATAATGGCTCCGGCATGTCCCATCCTGCGTCCTTTCGGAGCAGTCTGGCCCGCAATGAATCCTATGACAGGCTTAGTGCCCCACTCCTTATACCAGCGGGCAGCATCCGTTTCCATAGTTCCCCCGATCTCTCCTATCAGGACTACACCTGCAGTTTCCGGATCAGCCATGAATAGTTTAAGGGCATCCAAAGTGGTAGTGCCAATGATCGGGTCGCCGCCAATACCGATGCAGGTCGACTGCCCAATGCCCAACCTTGTCAATTGGTCAACGGCTTCATAGGTGAGGGTGCCTGAACGGCTGACCACGCCTATATTCCCCTTTTTATGTATGAAACCCGGCATGATGCCCACCTTGCATTCATCCGGAGTGATGATACCCGGACAATTAGGGCCAATCAGCCTGGAATTCCTTCCTGTCAGGTACATCCTGACTTTGACCATATCAGAAGTGGGAATGCCCTCTGTGATACAGACGATCACCTTGATGCCCGCATCGGCGGCTTCCATAATGGCATCGCCTGCCACAGACTGGGGCACAAAAATGACCGACACATCGGCTCCGGTTTCTTTCACACAACGGTCAACCGTTTCATAAACCGGCTTGCCAAGGTGAACGGTTCCCCCTTTGCATGGGCTGGTACCTCCGACCACACGGGTGCCATATTCCATCATCTGGGTTGCATGGAAGGTCCCTTCTTTTCCGGTAAATCCCTGAACCAGGACACGAGAATTCTTATTGACCAGTACCGACATAATATTTGCGATTGACGATTGAGGATCCCATTCTGATGATATGCGAATATATAAATATTGGTTGACTATCATTGATTGAGCCAGTTTTCTCTTTTTGAGCATTATTCCGTACTTTACCGGCACACAATCTTTTTTCGGGTCCATGGACGATACCATCGCAGCAATATCCACACCGTCAGGTACGGGAGCCATCGCCCTGATCCGGCTTTCTGGGCCGCAGGCATGGGAAATAGCTGATTCTGTCATTGAATGGCCCGGAACAAAAAAGACATCCAAGACTTTCGAAGCCAATCGGACAGCTTACGCCTGGTTGCTTGATGGCCCGAGAAGGATCGACGAAGTCATGGTCACTGCTTTTAAAGCTCCGAAATCTTATTCCGGCGAGGATATGATCGAGATAAGCTGCCATGGATCTGCCTATATCCAGAATGAGATCCTGAATCTTCTCGTTCGCAAGGGTGCTCGCCTGGCGCATCCGGGAGAATTTACCCAACGCGCCTGGCTTAACGGCAAACTTGACCTCAGTCAGGCTGAAGCGGTAGCCGACCTGGTTGCTTCTTCAGGGCAGGCATCACACCGGTTGGCGCTTGACCAACTGAGAGGAGGAATAACCCAGGAACTGGATAAAATCCGGGCTGATTTGCTCCATTTTGTTACGCTGATCGAGTTGGAACTGGATTTTACAGAGGAGGATGTTGAATTCGCTGACCGCACCATGCTGGTCAAACTCCTGGAACAAGTTCTGGATCGCTTTACCAGGCTAACCTCCTCTTTTGAGCTCGGAAACGCTGTAAAATCGGGGGTCCCGGTAGCAATTGCAGGCGAAACGAATGTGGGAAAATCTACCCTCCTCAATGCCTTGCTCAAGGAAGAAAGAGCTATTGTATCCGAACTTCCGGGTACTACCCGCGACGTAATAGAGGATGCCATTCATATAAGAGGCATTGAATTCAGGTTTGTGGATACAGCTGGAATACGAGAGACTCAAGACACCATCGAAACCATGGGCATCGAGCGCGCTTACCGGCAATTTGAGAAGGCCCGAATTGTTATGGCTCTGACGGATGCCACAGATCCCATTGACAAGAGCCTGAAATGGATTGAACAGATTGAAGCCCGCATCCGTGAAGATCAGCATCTGATTATTTTATTAAACAAAATTGACCTTGTCGATGATACCGATAACCCGATCATTCAATCGCTCGAACAATCATTAATTGGCAACCGTCATCACAAAATCCTGCCTGTTTCCGCCAAAACCGGAAAGGGTTTGGATGCCCTTGAACAGCACCTGCTTGAGCTCATCAATATTAAAGTTCTGGAAGACAGCGATGTAATTATAACCAATGCCCGGCATTACGAAGCCCTTGTCAATGCCCGCTCAGCCCTCTTTCGTACCCTGAATGGCCTGCATTCGGGCACATCAGGCGATTTTCTCTCCCAAGACATCCGGGAAGCCCTGCATTATCTTTCGGAAATAACGGGAGTCATTTCCTCGGAAGAGGTGCTGAATTCGATCTTCAGGAACTTTTGCATTGGAAAGTAACCTTCAGTATTTTTGAAAGAAAACCATAAATCCGGAAGCATGACAATACAAGTTATGTATGCATCTCATCCAATGGATGTGAAGAAATACGACACGCAAAGACTCAGAAAGGAATTTCTGTTTCAATCCGTTTTTGTACCCTGCTCGATCAGTCTGGCTTACTCCTACCAGGACCGGTTTATAGCAGGAGGCGTCATGCCCGTCAATCAGCCGGTTTTTATGGGTGTACCGGAGAATTTAAAGGCAGAGTATTTCCTGGAACGGCGTGAAATGGGTATTATCAATGTGGGTGGATCCGGACAGATCGTTGCAGATGATCAGGTTTTTGAACTCGGATGCAAGGATTCACTCTACCTCGGAAGGGGTGTCAGGAGAATCGGGTTTATCAGTATGAATGAAAACAATCCCGGTTTGTTTTACCTGAACTCAGCCCCGGCACATACGATATACCCGAGCAAGCTCATATCGATTAAAGATGCTCTTAAAGTGACAGTCGGAACTCGGGAGAATTCAAACGAACGCACGATTTTCAAACTGATTGTCAATGGTTTGGTTCCGACATGCCAATTACAAATGGGACTCACTGAATTGCAGCCGGGAAGTATTTGGAATACCATGCCTCCGCACCTTCATGACCGGAGAAACGAAGTCTATTTTTATTTCAATGTTCCGCAAGGCCATTCGGTATGCCATTTTATGGGAGAACCTTCGGAAACACGGCATATCTGGGTTCACAACCATGAAGCGGTCATATCTCCCAACTGGAGTATCCATTCAGCCGCCGGCACCTCCCCTTACTGCTTTATTTGGGGTATGGCAGGTGAAAACCTGGATTATGGCGACATGGATGTGATCGATACCATGGAATTAATGTAATCACTTCTACTAGCATTTTGCATAATGTCAAAGATTTTTGAACAGTTTAACCTGGAAGGCAGAACGGCTCTCATAACAGGCGGGACCCACGGCCTGGGCATGTCAATAGCTAAGGGATTGGCTTGGGCAGGTGCCCGTATTGTCTTTAACGATGTATCCCCGGAAAAAACCGGGAAAGCCCTGCAGGAATACCGCGTTTTAGGCATTGAGGCCCATGGTTATGTTTTTGATGTGACCCGTGAAGACCAGGTAGCCGATCACATCGAAAGGATAGAGAAAGAAGTAGCTCCGGTGGATATCCTGGTGAACAATGCAGGAATTATCCGGCGTATTCCCATCGTTGACATGGAGGTTTCTGACTTCAGGCTGGTCCTGGATATTGACCTGACGGGACCGTTCATTATGGCCAAACATGTGGCCAAAAGCATGATCAAACGCAGGTCCGGAGGCAAGATCATCAATATGTGTTCGATGATGAGTGAGCTGGGCCGGGATTCGGTTTCGGCCTATGCATCAGCCAAAGGAGGCCTGAAGATGTTGACCAGGAGCATGGCCACGGAATGGGCGAAATACAACATCCAGGTCAACGGGATCGGACCGGGATACTTTGCCACCAGCCAGACCGAACCCCTGAGAATTCCCGGTCATCCGTTCAACAATTTCATCCTGAGCAGGACTCCCTCGGGACGTTGGGGAAATCCAGACGAGCTGATGGGCTCAGCCGTTTTTCTTGCTTCAAAAGCTTCGGATTTTATTAATGGCCACATTCTTTACGTGGACGGAGGTATTCTGGCTACCCTTGGTAAACCTGAAGGCGAAAAAACGGTGTGATAACCCTGAAACTGTAAAAGTATCACTATGAAAACTGCAGTATGGATCCTGCTGATGGTCTTTTTTGGGGGAGAGGGCTTATTGTGCCAGAAAACTGCTAAACAGAAGGAATTCTACTGGGCAACCTTGTTTGCCGATGCAGTCATGAACCGGTCTGACAGCCTCATATACTATTTACGCGACAAGCCCAAATATGAGTACGATTATGCTTTTTTAGGATCGGCCATTGACAAGTTGGGAAGCATTAACAAGAAATATTCAGCTTACATGCAGGCTTACATCGATTACTTTGTTGGTGAGAACGGAAACATAATCGGCTATAAATTAACGGATTACAATATTGATCGGATTCGTCCGGGACTCAATATGCTCGAATTGTACAAACGGACCGGTATGGGAAAATACAAGACAGCAGCTGAAACACTGCTGGCTCAAATGAAAGAACAACCCCGAACACGGTCCAAAGGATACTGGCATAAAAAAATTTATCCCTGGCAGATGTGGCTGGATGGGCTCTATATGGCCTCGCCCTTCTTAGCCTCTTATGCGGACCTTTTCGGCCAGCCACAATGGTTCGACGAGGCAGCATTCCAACTCAGGGAAGTCTACAGAAATACTCTGGATCCGAAAACAGGCCTGGTGTATCATGCCTGGGATGAAAGCCGGGAACAGCGGTGGTGCAACCCTGAAACCGGTCAGTCCAAGCATTTCTGGAGCCGGGGCACAGGCTGGTATATGATGGCGTTAGTGGATGTGTTGGAGCTTCTCCCGGTAAATCATCCACAACGCAAATGGATAATCGGCATTTTAAATGATTTAAGTGCTGCACTCCTGAAAGTCCGGGATGAACGGACCGGGCTCTGGTACCAGGTTCTCGACCAGGGAAACCGTGAAGGCGACTATCTGGAGGCTTCAGGATCGGCCATGATCATCTATGCTTTTGCCAAAGGTGCACAGAAGGGGTACCTGCCTGGCAGATACCTGAAGCTTGCACGTAAGGGTTTTAATGCATTAATCAGTAACCTCGTGATCATGGGCAATGACGGTTACCCTGTTCTGAAAAACACTTGCGGAGCCTGTGGATTGGGAGGAAATCCTTACCGCGAGGGCGATTATAATTACTATGTCTCGGAACGGAAAGTGGACAACGATCCAAAGGGCGTCGCACCGGTAATTCTTGCGGCAATTGAACTTAAAAAGTAGCATCATCGTGAAGAATTTATTTTTCCTGGCAGCCTGCTTACTCGGATTGGTTTCATGCAGCAGTCAAAAACCTTCCGGAACTGGAAACAAGACCCAGGCCTTTTTAGGAGTAAAGGAAGGAGGAAACTGGATCTGGGTAACTAAATCCAATGGCAATCAGCAATTTGAATACCGCGGAGGTAGTTTCAAACCGGTAACTGAATTGAAAGCTCCCGAACAACACACCGATCATTCCTTTTATATTCAATTTGAAGGCCCCGGATGGGAATCGGATAAAATCGGCTACCGGATCTATCTGGATTGGAGAAACGCCATTGACATTTTCGGTAAGAAAGTGAATTCACTGGTGCTTCATCGGATTGGCCTCGATGGGTTTGATTCTTATCATGAACTGTCTGGTTGGGGTGTCGATGTATTGAAAGTGGGCTCCTCGCTGGGAATAGGGTCTCTGGCTTTTTGGGATGGAGAAAAGGCCACCCGCATTGAAAAGACCGACAGTATCCTGTGCCGGGTCCGAAACCATAAACGATATTCCGATGTGGCCGTTGATTATTATGGATGGCAGATAAACGGCATGAAAACCGATGTTTTTTCGACCCTTACCATTGAAAAGGGAAGCTACCTGACAAAATATGACGTCAAGATATCCGCGGAACTTCCCAATATTACCACCGGCATCGTAAAACTTCCCGGAACTGACATTCAGGTCATTAAGGATATCAAGCCGGGGTGGAATTGCCTGGTTACATCCGGAGTCCAAACCCTTCAGAATGATTATCTGGGAATGTGTATCTTTTATAAAGCCGATGATTTACTGGAAGTCACTGAAGATCAGGACAGCCATCTGATAGTGCTGAAACCGGAAAACAAGCATTTAACCTATTACTTTGGCGCAGCCTGGCAGCAAGATCAATCCGGCGTTGATTCCCTGCAGGAATTTGAATCTCTGCTCAAGGAGCAGGCCCGGTTTGTCAGGTAATTCTTAAGGTGATCAGGTGGTTCTGCCTGACTGGGTCGATCCCTGGACTGGCTTATGAAATCAATCGAAAATCTCTTCACCTATCAAAAAGGGAAAATACGACCCGCTTTTTGATACGATTGCCAACCCATTCCGCAAGTAAGGCTATATCAATAATTTGTATTTTTATTTGTAGGAAAAACAAATCCTGACGTTCGTCCTGAAATACTAATCAAAATCCATCGCTTATGAAAAACTTTACGCCTAAAGTATTGCTCCTTGCCTTTGCAACCTTCTTATCAGTGAATGTGTACGGGCAGGTTGTAGTTGACCTGAGGGGAATTACAAATGCGAATATTCTGGTTGACACCCTTCCGGATGTACCTGCCGGAGCGGTGGTTCTGCTCCAGCCTGGAATGACTTACAATGCCGGCGGATTCGCGTTCGACAAACCTGTGACTTTACAAAGTGCTGAACCGCTTAATTTGAATTTGCCGCGGATTGATTGTGCAACAAATTTCAATTTTGCTGCCGGTGCCACAATTGATTCTCTCATATTCAAGTATATCGAGTTTTTCGGTGAATATGATTCCCGGTATGTTCTGAACTCGAACGTGGCAGCCACCATAGGCGAAATGCGTTTCAAAGGGTGCACAATCCACAAGTTGCGCGGCATAGTGCGCATGAAAGATGCCGGACCGGGAACGTTGAACAAGTATGCCATTGTGAACTGCCTGATTGATAGCATCAGGGATTACGGGATCCTGACAGTTGATATGAACAACTGGATATGCAACAACATTGATATCAAGAATTCTACCCTGTCACGGATCAGGGCTTTTATTACCAACAAGAACAATTCCAATACCGTCGTAATGGACGGTTGTACCGTGAACGAGGTTCCTGCTGCGGGGCAAAGGCTGTTCCGTTGGAGGGAAGCCGGACAGGATAATGTCCTCCAGGGAATTACGATTAGAAACTGCATATGGGGCCCCGGATGGGACGAAACGAACGCAGGCTCCACCGGCTATGACGGATTCGACGGTCTTGCCGCAACAACCTGGACTTTCGAAAATATTTATTCCACCAGCGACCTGGTTTTCCAGGCTGAAAAAGACACTATCAAAGCATTTCTGGATGCTGCCTATGCGGCTACGGCCGTCGCATTATGGAGAAATCCCTTGAATCAGGATTTCAACTTCCTGGATGCAGCCTTCCCCGGAATAGGGAATGCCGGTGATTCTCGCTGGAGTGTTGTATCGGGCACGGGAGGTTTGGAATGGAACATCAGTCATGCTGCCTTTAATGCGTTGGGCAATATCGATGCAACGAAAACGGTTGCCGGCTTAACCATTTATGCCGCTGCCGACAAGCTGGTGACTGTCGATGCAAACGACAAGACATTGGACGAAATGGTTTTTACACATCGCCTTAAGCTGGGCGGAAGCGGGGGTTTCGATGCAGATAACCTGCCGATCAACCGCGTGCTGACTATCGATGTCAATGGAAACACGAATATAACCGTCATGGGGATGTCATCATCCAGCAGCGCCGATCGCGTTTTGAACATTGCCTCCGGGACTAAAGACCATTTAATCGGTGAATTCCCCGCTTTGGGAGCTGCCATCTCCAAAGGAACCTATTATTACGCCGGTGGCCCGACAAAGATCTACCTGTATTCTCCTAACAGCGGAGTCAATCTCTATTATATCAAAGCAGTGACCGTTTCATCAGGAACCTATCCCATTGAGACGGACAAAACTTGGGTCAATATCTATCCCAATCCAGCCAGTGACAGGGTATACATTGATGTGGACCGGCCGGTTTGGGTAGGTGTTTACAGCATAGCCGGAAGCCTGCTGATATCGAAAAGGATTGAGATGAAAACCGATTACATCGATGTGAGCGATTTGCAACAGGGGATCTACCTGGTTCGTTCGATGGATGAAGGTTTATTCGTAAAAAAACTAATAGTAAAGTAAGTTTTAACGTTTTCCTGTGTGGCTGGCCGGTTTTTCGGCCAGCCTTTTTTTCTAATCCGTGAAAACAGGGATCCTTTGCGCAAAGACCCGGTTTCTCTCATCAATGATCCTGACGATGTAAATCCCGTTTAGCAAACCGGCCACCTGCATGTTCACTGATGGGGAAAAGAATTTCCTGCTCATCAGCATTTGGCCCGACATGCTGTAAATGGCAATGATTTTAATGTTATCCTGATGATTTACATATAACTCACGTGAGAGAGTATTGAAAAACAGTTGAATTGCTTCTTTTTCAGTTTTCCATGCCTCCATTCCGGTTGAAATAGCGTCCTTGTTTTGTTCTGAAATGATGTTGGCGACGAGGCTGTTGATATATACTTCAATGTTCGGATAGACCCCATCCACCGACCGTAATATTGCATCGCCCGGATCTTCCGGCAAAAGGCCGTGCTCCGTTTCCCAGTAGTCAGGCATGCCATCACCATCGGTGTCATCAGGAGCCACCAATGATTCCAGTAACGGCCATCCGCCAACAGCATCCTGCGTATCGATAATACCCCCAGTGCTGCCATTGCCACCTGTCAGGTAGGTCGCCGTGCCGGTCGCTACGTCATGAATGATACGCAAATCCACCGAATCCCGTTTCAAACTTGCGCCCCCGTATTCAATGATCTTTTCATAAGCCTTTTCAGCCAGATGCGTCGTAACCTGACCCGGATTCAGTGGATCTGCCAGCCGCATGGCCTCCTTCTCCGCTTGAGAAACAGTGTATCTCGCATTAAACTGATTATAAACGCCATAGGTCCAGTTATCGCTGGTTGCCCTGGCTGAGCCGGTCATCACATTACCGGCAATATAAAATTTCCCCCACAGGTTGGAAATCGGGAAGCCGGTTTCGGTCAGCTTATCAATGGAGATGATCCTCTCGATCTTGGTAGTGGCAGGCCCGGGCTTGTAGTAACAGTTGACGATATTCACATTCATGGCTTCGCCGCCGTAACAGCTGTTGCCCTGCCAGTTGTAGATCACATTGTTACGAAGATCAACCAGATCGGTCAATGCAAATGCTTCACCATGAGTCTCACCAAGCCGGGGGTTGCGGCTGTCATGGTGAGCCAGCAGGTTGTGATGGAATGATGCGTTCTTTCCACCCCATATTCCACCGTAGCCATGTGCCCCTTTGTTGTGCACCGAGTTCCTGAGGCTTTCGGAAATGATGCACCACTGAAGGGAAAAGTTCTCATTCTGGTAAAATGAAACACATTCATCGGTTGACCAGCTCATGGAACAATGGTCAAGGATGATGTTTTTAGAATACCTGCCGCCAAGGGCATCTCCCTCCTGGTTGGCTTTATCACCCATCCTGAATCGCAGGAACCGTATGATCACGTTGTCCGAATCTACAACTACGGGGTAGTCGCGAAGGGTTACCCCGTCTCCCGGAGCCGTTTGCCCGGCAATGGTCACATCGCCGTTCGATATGTTTAACCTCGATTTCAACTGGATGGTTCCCGATACTTTAAAGAGAATGATTCTCGGTCCTGCCTGGTTGATGGCGTACCTGAAGGAGCCCGGATTGTTGTTGTCTTCCAGGTTGGTCACATAGATCACGCGACCGTTCCTGCCGCCTGTTGTGTGTTTTCCATGACCTTCGGCTCCCGGAAAAGCAGGCAGACCGGTCTCATCGGGAATGGAATCCGTTTCTCCGACTATCAGTTTTCCTGTCCCCTCGTACAATGCCGGGTGGGAGTCTGCGGAATACTCCCCATCCGGAACAGGATTCCCGTTGAGTGTAAATTTATTAACGGTGATTTCAGTATTCAGAACTGCCTTGGCCGAGTCTGCAAGGTTTAATACCAGTGAATCCCCTGCAGCCCTGGAATGGCTGAAGATCACCCTGTTCCCGAGTCCAACGTTAATAGTCCCCTTCCCGAACGCATTGACGCTTTTACCTTCCAGAAATGTCAAATATCCTGGCGTACCGGGATATTTACTGGTGTACCGGGTTACATCCCAGGTGCCATCAAATCCGATATTATTGCCAGTCAGAACCACTTTTCCGGTATTCACTGTTCCTTTCCCGTTGTTTAGCGCAGTAACCTTGGAGTTGCCGGAAAAAGGCCCCGACAGGGTCATGGTGCTGCCGGTTGCGTTCCCACTTTCCATCACCAATGTGATATCTCCTTCCACTGTCACGGGGGCATCGAGCGACATACCGGCCCCGCTTGTGTTATACCGAAAGGAAGTTCCGGTTTTCATAAAGATTGTTCCAGTACTTGTATGCGCCCCTCGAAGGCGAAGGTTTCCTGCACCCGATATAACAAGGTCTGCTTCATAGAGGGTCGATGTGGTTTCCATCTCCTCCTCAACCGAAACCGTCTCTCCGGCCAGTGGGAATAAAGCCGGAGTGTAATGCTCGGGATTGTCCCAGTTTCCATTGTCTCCCCGGTGAAAAACAAATGTTTTCGGCCGGCCGACAATGATTTTCCCGTTGCCACTGATCAGGCCGGGATGTGTCACAGCCGAATATTCACCGACACTTTGCATGACCCCGTCAATAAAGAACTCACTGGTTGTGAGATCAGCATTCAATTCAAGCTGCGAGCCACTATAAACTTCCAGCTTGGCGCCGGAGTGGAATGAGTTGTTGTTTCCCACCACCAATGCAGCACCACTGCTTACCTGAACCGGGCTCTTCCCAAGGGAACCATCTTCCGTGGCTTCCAGTGCACCTTCCAGGATCCTGACCTGCCCTGAAAAATCGCTGTTATCGGCATTGAGTATCAATTTCCCGCTACCGGTTTTTACCAGGTGGTGAACTCCTGTTAAAACAGCGTTGAGTGTCAATTCATTGTCCACCGAAAAAAGCACCGAATCTTTCGTAGCTATTTTCCCATTGAACGAGGCATTGGTAGAAGTCCGGATTTGTGCTGCCGCAACTGAGATATAAGTCGCTGTACTCGTGGCTCCAACCTCAAGCCTGGAACCATTCTTCAGGTTCAGGTCAGCCTGCATCGTGTCACCATCTGCGACAATGGTGAAATCCCCGTCAACGGTTGCTGATTCTCCCTCTCCGGGAATTCCTTCAGGGTTCCAGTTCTGTGCCACCAGCCAGCTGTTCTTGTCACTTCCTCCTACCCAGGTATAGTTAATAACCATCGGTGGTTCAGCGGTAGGGTCCCAGCCATCACTCCCGGCCATTACTTTTTGAACCGTATACTCGAGGGCTTCTTCGTCGGTGATCTCTCGTAACCCTGCCCAGTCAGCCCGATTGCTTCGATCGGCTCCCGGACCTGTATTTTTATATTCGTATAAATGCAAATCAGTGCTGGTTGAAGCATAACTCATATTCCAGCTGTCACCCCACCCCTCCGGATGGATCATTCCGGTCAGGTTGCACCTGAGCCAGGCCACTTTGGGGTATTCATACCAGGGGCGGCCGAACCGGACTGGAACGCCATCATCACCTCCGCGTGGACTACCCGTTGCATAGGTAATATTGCATTCATTAAAAACGAATCCATATGGCTGATACCTGGCTGTTGAAGGGGCCGTTATCCAACCTCCGCCCCAGCTTCTGATTTCGCACGACTGAAAAAAAACGGTACCTGAACCGTAAATATAATCCGTGCGACCAACTACCAGGCAGCCCTGGAAATAACTTCTCTTTCCATCGCTCCAGAAATACATGGTATCCTGGTAACCGTAAAAATCAACATTAATAAATATGCACCGGTCAGCCCTTACGGTAATGGCCTGCGCCTGTCCAACAGGACCTGCAGTGTTTTGTATAGTCATATTTTCAGCGCGGAACCCATCACCCAGAATGGTCAGCGTTGCAGATGTGAGGATATTATCCCCGGTCCACAGGGCTGCATCCCCGGCCGGGCATTTACCCCCGGCACAATCATAGATGTGATAACTGATGATGGTTCCCTCGCGGCTCTCTCCGATCAGTGTGAGGTTTGTTTTATCGGGCGGTACAATCAGTTTTTCAGTTTTATAGAGTCCGCGCTTGATATAAATGACGGTTCTTCTTTCGCTGTTTGACGGCGCGGCATTCAGGGCGGCTTGGATGGAATTGAAATTTCCCGTTCCGTCCAGTGCCACCACAATGTCTGCTTCAACCGGAGTGCTGGTTGGAAATGCGGTATTATTGACACCGGCAGCGAGGAGTAAAGTGAGAATGATGATAATTTGCTTCATTACAATTGACAAGATTATTGTTGCAATACTTACCGATGAAATTAGAACCTGACGACACCCGCGGGTACTTCAGCACCAATCGCAGTTTTGTTTCTTAAATTATTGTTTTCAGATGAATGCAGCGTAATATTGTTGCATTCCGTTCCGTTGACCTTGATGGCGGTTCCGGATTCTGAGTTGAATGAGGATTCCTTCAGCACAACATTTTTAGAATTGAAAAACTCAAAAACCGTTTCGTTTCTGGTGATCAACTTTACATTATCAACCACCAGATCATCGGCATCAATGACAGTAAATCCTTTGTCGGCTTCCATGAGCATATCGGACAAATGAATATTCTCCAGGTTCATTTCGGGCAATCCCTGTAAAAACACAGCCTGTACTGCACCCTTGACTGTAATGTTCTTTATTGTTATGTCCTTGAATCTGGGTGTTTTTTCAGTTACCGGTTCTTTCACCGGCAGTTCAGTTCCTCGTTCAGACTCAAGCTGTTCCGAGACCGAAAGACCTCCGTAATACAGGTCGAAGGAAATGGCCATGGTTGGAATATCCGTCATCCGGATGTCTGAGATAAAAACCTTCTCAACCACTCCCCCTCGGCTACGATTGCTTTTAAACCGGAGACCCACATCGGTCCCCATGAAAGTACAGTCTGATACATGTATATTCCTGATCCCGCCTGACATTTCGCTGCCGATTGTAACACCGCCGTGTCCGTGATAAACGTTATTGTTTATGATGATAATGTTTTCACAGGGAATGCCGCGACGACGTCCCTCTTCATCTTTTCCTGATTTAAGGCAGATGGCATCATCGCCGACGTCGAAATTGCAGTTTTCAACCAACACATTCTTACAGGATTCAATGTCAATTCCATCGCCGTTCTGAGAATACCAGGGATTGCGTACGGTTATGTTTCTCACCGTCAAATCCTCAACTATCAGCGGATGGATGCACCAAGCCGGTGAATTCTGAAATACCGGACCATCGAGCAAGATACGTTCGCTGTTTTGTATTTTGACCATTACCGGACGGAGGAAATCGCGCACCGCTTCAAAATCTTCTTTTGTTTTCAGGTTTAGCGGAACATTCATATCGGCGTTTGCCGCCGCTTTTCTGAATTGTTCCGACGGATACCATTCGTTTTTCTTGTCGTTGAGAACACCCCCGGAGGCTACCAGTTTTTTCCACTGGCCATCGGTCAGCTTGCTCTTCTTCACCGGCCGCCATACATCCCCCGAACCGTCCCAAACACCACTTCCGGTCAAGGCAACATTTTCAATATTATCGCCAAATATCGGTGACAGGCAGCGCCAGGTGTCAAGTCCTTCAAAACTGGTATTGACCAGCGGATACAGGTCCTTATTGGTTGAAAAAAGGATCAACGCTCCAGGCTCGGCATGTAACTCCAGGTTACTTTTCAGGATGATCGGCCCGGTCAGCCAGATTCCCGCCGGGATTATCACTTTTCCGCCACCTTGCTCAGACACTGCTTGAATGGCATTGGCAAATGCACTGGTATTTAAGACCTGCCCACCCTCGACGGCTCCAAAATCGATGATATTCACCGAGTTTGCCGGGATATCGGGTAAATGAATTCCGGGCATTTCAAACTCCATGCCGGTAAAACGAATGGTTTCATCCGTTTTACCGGTCTGAGCGACCAGAGTGCCGCTGCATAGTAACCATACCAACAGTATATTGACAAATCGGCAAAAAGGTTTTTTATTCATAAAATGAGTATTTCGTTGTTTTTCCTCTCCTCGTCGGATTGCACATTCACTTACATGACATATTAATTTCTGCTTATCCTGAACCAGTCAATGTCAACTGTTCCTGAATCGTTCGTCAGTCCATCCCTCAAAGCAAAATAACCGATTTTCGCCCCGATCCAACGCCCCGGTTTTGCCATAAAAACCGGTCCTGCCGTAATATACCGGTGACCATCAGGACTGAAGCCAAATGAGCACATTGCTCCTTTTTCAACGGTAATCCTGAAAAAAATTTCATTGCCCATATATTCTTCAGAAAAGAGCTCTTCCTCCGGGCTTCCGGTCCTTGCGTTTTTACACTGGACAATTCTTACATGAAGCTTGCCGTTTTGCCGCATGATGGATATAAAATGATAATCTTCACCCATAATTAAAAAACCGGCTTCCTCTCCGTTGGCGCGCAGTGTAAACAGTAATCTGGATGTTGCCGTAAATTCTTCTGCAGGAAATTTTTGCAAAAGCAAATTGGGCACTTCCCAGAGGCCATTCTGATTTACGGGCCGCAGAACACAGTTCAGGCGGAAGAACCCATCATTTCCCGATGGAAATCCCCACGTGATGTCTGGAATGGCATGCCACTGCCACTGAAGGCCGAGGTTGTTTCCGTTAAATTCATCACTTTCCGGTGGAGTGATCACCGGAAAAGTTTTTCCTGTCGCTGGTTTTTTATGCGTTGATACGGGTTCCCCAATTCCATCGCCGTCCGGATCGGAACCAATGATGGGCCAGTCGTCCTTCCACACCATGGGCTGTAAATGAACCACACGTCCGTAGGCTTCCTTATCCTGAAAATGGATAAACCAGTCTTCACCGGTTGTTGTCGTCACCCACGCGCCTTGGTGGGGGCCATTGATGTCTGTGGCGCCGCGGGCAAGTATGGTTTTTCCCTGGTAGGGACCGTAAATGTGCTTTGATCGAAGCACAAGCTGCCATCCGTTGGTTACCCCACCGGCTGGAGCGAAGATATAGTAATACCCGTTTCGTTTATAGAATTTAGGGCCTTCCACGGTTGGGTGCTCCTGATGACCGTCGAAGACCATTACCTCGGTTCCGGTAACGGCAGTGCCTTCTCTGTTCATTTCAGCAACCATGATCACACTTTTTATTCCGGCCCGGCTGCCGGCAAAAGCGAAAGTGAGATACACTTTCCCATCATCATCCCACAAAGGCGAAGGATCGATCAAACCTTTGCCTCCCTTCACTAAAACCGGTTGCGTCCAGGGGCCGGCAGGATTTTCAGTCTTTACCAGATAAATTCCATAATCCGGGTCGGGATAATAGATATAAAATTCATTGTCATGGTATCGGATGCAGGGCGCCCAGACACCGTTTCCATGTTGTGGCTTGTTGTAAACATCCACAGGGTCCAGTTTCTTCAATGCATGTCCGATCAATTCCCAGTTGATCAAATCCTTCGAATGTAAAACCGGCAAACCGGGAACGCAATTGAATGATGAAGAGGTCATGTAGAAATCATCGCCAACCCGGATCACATCCGGATCTGAATAGTCGGCATGCAGAATCGGGTTTTTGTATGTCCCGTCACCCCTATCGGCCACCCAGACTGTTGAGCAGACATTTTGCCCGATGGTGGACAAGAATCCATTAATGATCAGGCACGAGATCAGGATAAGTCTTTTGATTGCCACTCTATCTTCAGGTGTTTTTATTGATGAATCATAAGATGTTCAACAAGCGAATTGATGTACATCTCAATATTGCTATAGCCTGTATCCAGGGAATGCGCATTATGATCCGCACGATCAGGATTCAGTTTGTTCTTCCTTTCCCACTTGTCAGGCATTCCGTCATGATCCGAATCGTTTGGCGGTTTTAAAGATCTGAGCACAGGCCATCCTCCAGCATCAGCCTGTGAGTCAATGATTCCCTTTCCACCGCCTTCGAAGGTTGCTCCGTATTGTTCAGTTCCGGTCTGAGTTTCATAAAGTATGCGCCGGTCAACAGGATCGTAAACGAGGCTGGCTCCGGCATTGTTTAAAACGTCCCTCAGGGCTGTCGTTGCATCGGTCGTTTGAACCGGGTAACAGGGAACAGGTTCTGAAAGCCTTGAATGTGTCATGGATTCAAGATCGATCCCACTACCCTGCACCCCCCCGTTCCAGTTGTTTGCAGTAACCCGGGTATTGCCTTCCATGAAGTTTCCATCAATAAAAAACCAGCCAGCTTTTAAGGTGTCTGGATTAAAATCGGGATTGTAGAATTCCTGCGTCAATTCCAGGATCCTGGAGCGGACTTTCATCCGGGTAGCCGGCCCCGGTTTAAAGTAGTTGTTTACCATGTTGTAGTTGCCTTCTTCCCCACCATAAGCACTGTTAAATCCCCAATTGTAGATCACATTATTTCTGAAATCCACCTTTTCCAGATCAGGGTTGCCGGAGTATCGTGATCCGCAAAACCGGGGATTCCGGCTCGAATGGTCTGTAATGAGATTATGATGGAATGAAGCATGCAGACCACCCCAAATTCCACCGTATCCGTGTTCGCCTTTACGATGCACGGATCGATAGAGACTTTCGCTGATGATACACCACTGCAAGGTAAAATTAGTATTGTCATAGAAAGAAACCACCTCATCAACCGCCCAGCTACAACTGCAATGGTCAATCATTATATTCTTGTTTCCGGTTCCCGTAATGGCATCATTCTCTGTACCCGCAGAATCTCCGGGTCTGATGCGAATGAAACGGATAATGACATTATCGGCTTCAATCCGGATCCCGTAATTCTTCAGACAAATGCCGTCGCCCGGGGCTGTTTGACCTGCAATGGTCAAGTCGTTCATCGAAATGATCAGCGGTTTTTTTAGCTCGATAATGCCAGAAACCCTAAACAGAACGGTACGGGGGCCTTGAGTTTCGATGGCATGGCGCAGGCTGCCGGGCCCGTTATCATCCAGGTTCTCGACAAAAAGAACGGTTCCTCCCCTTCCGCCGGTTACATACATTCCTCCTCCTTCAGCACCCGGAAAGGCTGGCGTTTGAGAGAACAAAACCATGGAAGGCCAAATCAGAACAACAATGGCAATGATTCCAGGCCTATTCATGGACCGATTCTCCAGCGTGGGTCTCCCGAATCACTTTTTCCGGCAAATCCCGTGTCCTTGAATCCGAATATCGCGTGATAGGGATCCGTCCAGAGTTGGGTCGCGGGTCCAGAATAATAAAATGACGGGAATCCGGGTATTTGTTCCTTTCCTGTGGCATAACCAAAATCGCTGGTTGTGTAAGTATTGATAATGATCCAGTTGGTACTCCCCATTCCGTCATACCCGTCAACCAGGTAATCCACATCGCCGGTTGTATTCCAGCCATGCCCCCAGATGGTATTTGAAATGGTGATTCCGTTGAGAACATTATCCTGGCCTGCTTCCCTCCAACGAAACATCTGTCTTCCCTTTTCCGGAATTTCATTCAGGGTGCATCCATCAATTGTGATGGAATTGGAATTGCTTCTGCTTGTCAAAAACATGATTGCCTTTGAAATGGTTGAGTTCCTGATGGAAATCTCATTGCAGATCCACGTATTCTTATCCATAGTAAGGATCCCGTAATCCTTGATGCTGTCAATCCGGCAATCGATTATAGTAAACTTATCCAAGGTCCCGGAACCTTCTTTCGCCCGCGATACTCCTCTGAGTGTCCGGATCACGCATGACTCATATTTGATTTCTCCCACAGTGCCGCTCTTATCAATATTGAATACATACCTTGCGCCAAATCCGTTGTCGGTTGCGGTTAAGTGAATATCCTTGAAAGTTACGTAATCCACGTTGCTGCCATCGCTCAGGTTAAAGTTCAAGTTACAGTCAATGATGGGAAGGGCCGGAGTAAAACTGTAGCCGCTCATAAAGGCTACCGATTTGTCGAAAGCATAACCGCCAGCGAGATAGGTTTTACCGCCTTCTAACAAGATCACGCTGCCATCGGCAACGCCGGGAAGAACGGTGGCCAGGTTGACGACTGTATCGATCCCTGTCAGGTCAACCACATTCTCGCCGGAGACCAGGGGTTCCCGGGTCACATACAACTCCCAGCCGCGAATGGTTTCGCCGCTGTAAATCGCGATCTGGTATGATGTACTTGGCGTAAGCCCGCCAATGATTTTCTCAGCTGCCAACCTGCCTTCATCGGTGACATCAAACGTTGCCAGCGGATTGGCAAGCCGCAAATCGGATGCCTCGAAAACCTTGATGCTCGTGATCGGTTCCCCCGATGTTGTCCAGAAAACCCTTGCCCGGGTATCCAGTACATCAAAGGAGGATGGTGTACCCATGTTGGAGGGGAATTTCTGTGTCCGTACACTGCCGAGCATGGAAGGAAGGCTGTTATATTGTGTATCGTCGGCAAGTGCTGTAGCCCTCAGCTGGTAGAGCGTAAACCATAGCAAGTCTTCACCCACCGTTTCCTTGTTTATGATCAGATAATTTGTATCTGCATGAACGGTGTAGTCAGTGGTTAAGAAGGAATCACGGCTGACCTCGATGGTATAATTCTTTGCTTCCTTCATTTTACCCAAATTGACTATGATGGTATTATCAACTGAATAAAGGTCTTCATTTAACACCGGCTGAAATAGTCGTGTTCTTGGGTAAATGTCATCCTTTTTGCAGGCATTCATGGCAATCAGGCCCGCAATAAGCAGGATGAAGATTATCCTGATATTGACTTTATTGATTTTCATAGTATTCATTTTTTGCATTTGTATCGCAGGCATTAAAGTCCGAAACCATATCCATCGTTCTTCAGCAAGCCTTTGCTGTTATCAACTCCAATGGTTGGAATGGGGAACACGTAACGGACTATTCCGTCGGGAACCCCGATCTTCGATCCGTTAATATAATTATCCCAATCCCGTGTAATCCATTCGGCATACCCATCGGATTGGGTTTCGCTGTGCATGTCGATGAGCCAGGCTTGACGCGTCCAGGTTTCATCGGGTACAGTCATGGCTTTCTCAAACAGGTTGTAAATCAGCAGATCGCCATTCACATCAAGCTTAGTGTAGAGGTAGTCGGGCAAGGTGCCTGATCCATTGAACGCTTCATCGGCAATTTTTTTACAACCGTCAAAGGTCTCTTTCACCTTTTCATAGTAAAGGTTCCACCGTATCAATTCGTATTTGCGTATCATTTCACCGCCAAATTCCCAGGCACGCTCATTCACAATAGCATCGAAAAAGGATTGTTGACTACCCGAAACTGTGGCAACATACTGGAAAACCTTTTCGCTCCATAGCGAATCATCGAAGGCGCGCTTGCGAACCCGGGTGAAAGCGTTCAGCGCCTCGCCGGTAGGTCCGTTCAATTCATTTTCAGCCTCTGAGAACATAAGTAAAACGTCGGCATAACGCATCATTGGCCAATTGATTCCTGTTCCTTTGTTGGTCGAGGGTCCGGGAGGATTGTCGAGGAAATGCCTGCTCCATTTGCCCTGTGAAATGTTTATATTGCCGGTGCTGACCAATTCCTGGACAAAATCTTTGTTGATCGTGTACAAACCGCACGTTACCGGCAGTCGTTTATCATCCCTGTCGAAAGAATACAAATAGGTTGGCGGCATCGCCATGTAGTTGGAACCGCTTCCGTAGGGATGGTTGCCGGCATCCACACGGATGCCGATATTCCAACCCACATCGCCTTCGCCGATTGCAAAAGGTACCTCAAAAAGAATGTCACTATTGGACGGTGTAATAAACTTGCACTCGTTCATGAAAACCTGCCTGTAATCCTGGGGCAGATCCCTGTCTTTCAGGGTGATCAATTTCAGGGTATAATCGCGTGCAATGGTGTAATAATCCCGGTAGTCGTCCTTGCGGTCCATGGTCAGGTCTGGCTTGAGAAAATACCCGCCCCGCTGCAAGGCCAGGCGTGCGATCATACCTAATGTGTACTCGCGGTTGATCTGCTCGATGCCGAAAGGAAGTTCATCCGCCCACATCATCTTTTCCTCAATATTGATCAAATCCTGAATGACACTGGAAAGAATC
Organism: uncultured Porphyromonadaceae bacterium; assembly: GCA_964547475.1. Taxonomy (GTDB): domain Bacteria; phylum Bacteroidota; class Bacteroidia; order Bacteroidales; family UBA12481; genus UBA12481. The sequence goes on along the minus strand of CAZJNQ010000002.1, from coordinate 4,125 downwards.
ACGTTCCTGTCCTCCTTGGGCAGGTTAAATTCAACATTGATTGAAGGGGCTTGTGTCGAAAAGGGAATATCACCAAAATAAAACACGAGCATGCTGTACCAGTAAGCCCTCATCGTGTAAGCTTCACCGAGGAGATGGTACAGGTCTCTTGACAAAGTTCCCTCCGTTGATGTCAATCCTTCGCTTTTTTGAATTCCTTCAATGGCGATATTGGCATCACGAATGGCCTGATAGGCAATACTCCAGACATATCCGAGGTCTCCGTTGTTGGGTTGTGAATTCAGCCGCCAGATCTGATAACGGGCTCCGTCGCTCGATCCACCGGAATGCTCGATATCGGTATTGCCCGTCATGTTGTTTGAGAGACGGGAGCGGAATCCGTCATGGCTGAAATGAACGTACATGGCATTCACGGCTCTACGGGCGTCCTCGGCATTCGAAAAGATATACTCAGAGTCAAAGGTTGACAATGACTCCGGTTCAAGGAATTTCTCACAGGCATTCAAAGAGAGGCCTGCAATCACCGTAAATATTAAATGTTTCAATTTCATATCGTTATTTTTTTCAATCGAGGTTAGAAAGTTACGTTAACGCCCAGAGTGAATGAACGGCTCCGCGGATAGGATGAATAATCAATACCCGGAGTGAGTGCCGCATAGCTGCTGTTGCGCGAGGTGCTGACCTCGGGATCGTAGCCGCTGTAATTTGTCCATAACCAAATATTATATCCCGCAGCATAAATCCGGATGTTTGAAACCTTGATCCGGGAAGTCAACCGGCTGGGAAGGGTATAGCCCAAGGTTATGACATTTAGTCTCAAGTAAGATCCGTCTTCCACTCCCCAGTCGCTTATGACTGCAGTTGCGTCGCCGAAGGAATTGCTGCCGCTCCACATGGTTTTGCCGGCATTGAGTTGTCTGAGTTGTTCCAGGTCGGTAACCAGCTCACCGGGAGTGCCCGTGATGGATCCATCCACATCAATATAGGTGAAACGGTTATCGGAACTCATTGTACTCAGCATGTTCCCGTAAGTGGTCCTGTACAACTGGTTATAATCTATCTTGCCAGTATTGTAAATGTCGTTGCCAACACACCAGTTGAAAAGGATCGAGACATCAAAACCCTTAAAAGTCCCGTCCAGTCCGAATCCACCAACAGCATCCGGCAGGGTGCTGCCGATGACCTTCCGGTCCTGGCTGTTTATCAGTCCGTCGTCGTTCAGATCTTTCAGTTTCATGTACCCGGGACGGACGTTGCTGACTCCCAATGTGTTCTTGTCATCCGGAATTCCCTCTTTCAGGATATAGGTGCCCGACACCTCATTGTAACCGGAGAAATCATCCACCGTGTACATGCCATCATTGACATAACCATAAATCAAGCCGATGGACTGACCCACAGCCAGGTAATAATCATCCCTGTCTTTAAGATCAGTGCTGGCCCAGTTTGACTGGAAGAACCTTTCATCCGTTCCGTCAAGCTCATCAATTCTGGCTTTGTTGAAACCAAAGTTCATGTTTGCGCTTATCGTGTAATCATTCCGGTCCAGCAGGATTGTATTCAGTAAAAGTTCCACTCCTTTATTCGAGGTGCTTCCCACGTTGTTCCATTGAGTGTTGAATCCGGATATGGGCGAAATAGCCGAAGCCAGAAGCAGGTTTTTGGTAGTATTGTAGTACAGGTCGAGAGCTCCCCGGATTCGTCCTTTGAAGAAAATGAAATCCGTCCCGAGATTCCGGTTGATCGTGGTTTCCCAAACAATATCCGGATTGTACAGTGTAGTACCCTCAGGTGAGTAATAGGCATTATAGTCGTTCGTTCCCATCCCCGGACCATTGTTTGTATTGGCACTGAAAAGGAATTTTGTTGAATTTGCAGGAATACGGTCGTTTCCGGTGGTTCCGTAACTCAATCTGAGTTTTAATTCGTTAACCCAGTCAGCCTGAGACATGAATTCCTCTTCATTGATTTTCCAGGCTAAAGCAACCGATGGAAAAATCCCCGTTCGGTGACCCTTGGAAAACTTACTTGAAATGTCCGATCGGACTGTCAGCGTAAGCAAGTATTTTCCCAGATACTGGTAGTTGGCCCTGCCGAAGAAGGACAAGCGGTTCTGATCGGTTGATTCATAATTTGAGTAACTGTCAAATGTTCCTAAAGCCATATTGGCAAACAGTTCCTCCGGGGTCATGGATACCCTGAAATTTTCGGCACGGACAGCACTTCCTTTACCTCCGTTTGAATAGACTTCGTGACCCAGAAGAAAATCAAGCTGGTGATTGCCCAGCTTTTCAAACCTATACGCAGCCGTATTCAACCATCGAAATGAATTGTCTATGTTTTCATTAATCGTGCCAAGGGGCAGACTGTTTCCCTCCTGCTGGGATTGACTGGTCAGCGGTCCGTAATACCGCAGTTGTTCGTCATACGTCTTGCTGTTGGTAAAAGCTGATTTCAGTGAGACGTTTTCAATCGGGTCCCATGACAGGCCTGCCTGCAACACATAATTCTGGGTGGTCCGCTGCCTCCAGTCCTGTTCAGCAAGTTGAATCGGGTTGATCAGGCTCAGCAGAAAGGACTGATAATCATCCTCCGTATCCACCCGGGTTAAGTCAATATCCAACTCATCGGCAATCCCGTTCACGGGGCGGGCGGTAATTACGTTTTTGACTCTCAATTGGGCACTACCGGCCGTTCCGGCTCCATCAACCTTTGTGTTCGTAATTCTTGCCGAACCTTCGAATCTCAAGGTATTTGAGATGGCATGATCCAGTTTGAAATTGATCACATTCCTTGCGTAGCCATTGCCTATCATGATTCCATCTTCAACATTGTTTGTGAGGCTCAAGCCGAGTTTTGTTTTTTCAGTCCCGCCACTGACACTCAGGTTGTGGGATTGGGAAATCTGGTTGTTACCGAATAGTTGATCCTGCCAGTCATTGGGCCTTTTATATTTATAGAGTTCGAGGTCCTCGTACTTGCCGAAATAGCGTTCGAAACTCCTCAGGTCTGCGTCCGAGCGCAGCTTGGCCCTTTCGTATTGCATCATAGTAAACTCATAAGGATCGAGCACATCATAGGTTCGCTCCTGCGGCAACGTCTTCAGTTGAGCATATCCGTTATAAGTGACGAGGGTTTTCCCGGCAACCGGATTTTTTGTTGTGATCAATATGACTCCGTTGGCAGCCTGTGCCCCGTATATCGCCGTTGATGCGGCATCTTTCAGCACGGAAATGCTGGCAATGTCAGCCGGCGGAATGTCCCTTATACTGCTGACAATAAAACCATCGACCACGTATAGAGGTGAATTGTCCTGTGTCACAGAACCACCACCCCTTACGCGGATGACCACCTCCGCATCGGGTGAACCGTCGGTTGAAATAATGTTAACACCCGGCAATCTTCCCTTCATTGCTTCCGCCGTATTCGCCAGTGGAATTTTTTTCAACTGCTGGGATGAAATTGAGGCAACGGAGCCGGTTAGATCACTCCTCCGTGCGGTACCATATCCTATGGTAATCACTTCATCCAGCTGTGTTGTCGATGTTTCAAGCAATACATTGATCACGCTTCTTCCGTTGACAGCTATATCCTGCGACTGGTAACCCATTGAGGAAAAGGTTAACACGGAATTTGCCGATGGTACGTCAATCCGGTAGGTGCCGTCAGCTCCGGTAATGGTCCCCCTGCCCGTGCCCTTAAGCAACACGTTCACTGCCGGCAGGAGTTCGCCGGTCTTCGAATCGCTGATCGTACCTGTAACCGTAAGCTGCTGTGAGAATACTGTCAATACAGAGATCACGAGCAGAACTGCTACCATAACCAGGATTCTCAACAGCTTGAATAACCGGTTTTGTTTTCGTTTGATTTGATAATCAGCCATAATAATAAGTCAATTTTAAGGTTTTTAAACAACTGTGATTATAAGCCTGAGCATAGTCATTTCACCCATCGTTTACAGGATGATATAGAGTAAGACAACAAGGGCCAACAGTAAAACAAGAACTGCTGAAACGATAATGCGGTTGGCTCTTTTCAGTTTTCGGTCAGTTTCCATAACCATGGGTTATTATACCAATGCTGAACTGATTTGAAGGGATTATTAACTATCGGTGCTGAAAAGTG
>CAZJNQ010000001.1:135853-146264 GCA_964547475.1 uncultured Porphyromonadaceae bacterium | reverse complement strand
TCGTGACTCGTGATTCGTGACTCGTGATTCGTGACTCGTGACTGGTGACTGGTGATTGAGGAGCAGGCTTGATCATCCATCGTAAAAGTTCGCTTTCGTCAACCACTTCACCACGGGAAGTATTGATCAGGATAGTCCCGGATTTCAGGGATCCGAGGAATTCGCGGTCTACCATATGGAACGTCCGGTCCTCTCCCTCCCGGTTGAGCGGTACGTGCAGAGTGATGATATCCGACCGGGTGAGCAGGTTTTTTAAGTCGGTGAATCCGTCCTGGCCTTCTGCCCGGGCACGGGGAGGATCATTAAGAAGGAGTTTCATTCCAAGTGCTTCAGCGATTCGCCGGACCTTGGATCCAACATGGCCCACTCCGATGATTCCCAGTGTTTTATCGCGAAGGTCAAAGTGCTGCCGGTCAGCCAGTACCATCAGGGCCGCGGTAACATACTGGGCTACCGACCCCGAGTTGCAGCCCGGAGCATTAGACCACCGGATGCCTGCCTTCCTGCAATATTCCGTATCGATATGATCAAAACCGATTGTTGCGGAAGCAATAAACCTTACCGGTGTTCCTTCGAGCAATTCCCTGTCGCATCGTGTCCGGGTTCGGGTTATCAGGCAATCAGCATCAGTCAGGTCTTCCTGGCGGATCCGTTTGCCGGGAAGGTAAACCACTTTCATAAAGGGTTCGAATATCCCCTTGATGAAAGGTATATTCTCGTCAATGACCACTTTCATCGAATCGTGATTTAGTTGACCACAATCCCAGGGCCGGATTACCGATAAAGAAGATTTCTTCACCCGTGCCTGTCCTGTTAAACCCTTCGGCCAGCTTGTCAGGATCATATTTTCTGATCATCGCATCCAGGTCACCTGCCTTGAATCCGACACTTTCGATCTCCTTGCGGCTGAGCAGGACGGTACAATAAGTGATCCGGAACCGGCCTTCGCTGCTGCCGTGGATCAAATGGGCCGCGGCACTTAAATGAGCCGCCAGCCCGGGATCTTCACGTACCGATTCAAGGATAGCCCGGGTTCCCCTGTAACCGAACTTCCGGATCAGCCGGTCGATCTCCCGGTCTTCCCCGAACTCTCTCACTCCCGGTGCGATGATGATGAGCTCGCCGCCATCAGCCAGTGCCATCCGGGTGCGGTAGATGGCTTTATTCCCTAACCAGGTGCTCCGGTATTCGCGAGGATCAAGATAAACGATGACTTTCTCAAGCGGCTTGTCAAGCAGCGTGAAATTAACCTTCAGGGACAACCCGGCTGCCTCAGTGAAAACGCTTTCGTCGTCGCCGATAAAAAGACCACGAACGGCAGGCCGCTGGTCAACGACCGTATGCACATAAACTACAGGAAGACCGGAAAGGAATTCCCTGCTTGCGTAATTCAGCACCTGCCTGACCGGGTTGTCCGGCCGGCCCATGATCCGTTCCATGCCATGAACGGCACCTAAAAAATGACTCTTGTTGATGCTTTCATGACCGCCGCATCCGATCAGGAGGTTCTTGTTATAGTTAGCCATTCCGATCACCTCATGGGGCACAACCTGACCGATCGAGAGGATCAGGTCATGATCTCCTTCAGTGATCAATTGGTTCACCTGGACAGGAAAGGGGTAGGCGACCGCTTCACCGGAAACTTTCCGGACGAATTCTGCGGGAACTTCACCCAGGGTGATCACATCGTTTCTCCAGTCATGTACGCGGAAGAGATGATGAGGCACACCGGGGAACATCCGGTCAAGGTCATCCGGATCCATGGGTTTGTGTGTTCCCAGAGCCGGAAGTATATCCGAAACTGCAGTGCCGTAGTATTCATAGGCCATGCAGGTAAGATCCCCGGCGCGTGAATGGATGCGGGTCTGATCCGGTGGTATAAGCAGCACTTTCCTGCGGCGGCCCAGCTGATCCAGTGCTGAAAACAACCCTTTTTTCAGATCACCGCCGGTCAAGTTTGCGGTTTCCGATCCTTCCCGCCAGTATATCATCAGGCTAAGTTATTTTTTCCAATGGGGATCCTCAGGCAACAGGTTTTCAAATTCGCGGATCAGTTGATCCTGGTAGTCCCCTGAATAATCCAGTGAGAGGAATTTGTCGATCCCTTCACGGAAGAACCGCTCCCATGAATCCTCCTCGGCACCGGGATTGACCGGAAAGAACAGCACACCGTTTGAGCGGGCGGCTTTCAGGTCTCCAGGTGCATCCCCGATCATCAGGACATGGTCATCCGGGTATTTGCCTTTGGCAGCGAATTTCAGATGCTCGCTTTTAGTGCCGTACTCCTGTCCGGCAATCACCTTCACGTAACAGGCAATTCCATGCTCTTCCCATTCCCGTTCGAGCGCTTCGACCGGTGTTTGTGAGACCACCATCATGTCAGCCACATCATGCAGCTTGACCAGGCTCTCTTTGACGAAAGGGAAGGGAGGAATGCCATAAACCAGCTCGGCAATGTCCTGATTCACCTCTTTCGACCAGGCCAGAGCCCTGTCGATCACGGGGTTCCTGACTTCCTCGGCATAGGCCGCAAGGACCGGATTGCTCATACGGGTCTCTTTCCGTGTCCATTCGGCCAACGGCTCGTATTCGGGCATTTGAAAATGACGGGCTTTCACTTCCTTCCTTTCAGCCAGCAGCTTCATGGTCTCGATCACGGCCAGGAAACGGTTGCAGCCGCGGAATTTCGAATAGAGATTCACAAACTCCCAGGTTTCCCGGGTAATCTTCGAAACGGGCTGAAATCCCCAATGCTTGATGAAATTCGGGCAAAAACACTCTTTTTGCTTGATTTCCATTGTATCAAACGCGCATCCGTCGGAATCTATCCCGATGAAGAAGCCTTTCGAAGGCTGAAGATTCTGTAACAGTTCTTTTGGGTTCATTAAGAAAATGTGCTTATGTGCTTACATATCCATGTGCAGGTATGCCACTCACGCCCAAGAGATCCTATTTTCGGTAAGCCTCGGGCTCATACGGCGCTAATTTCTTGTCCGCAAAAACCGGCTTGAATCGCGCAAACCGCTGCCTGCCGTCAATTAATGGAATGGATACCCAGTCTTCACCGATCAGGGGACGGGCATATTTCAGGAATTCATCCGTGACATCCACCCGGTTCGGGGCAATCCACTTCTCCGGAAAATATCTTTCTGACAGCGCCACTTTTTCCAGGGGCACCTTGTCGTACCTGACATGATAAATGATTCCGGGATCCCGCAGGATGGTGGCCATCCAGCCATTCCCGTCCAGTATCGCGACTTCGACAGCCTTTTGTCCCACTTTGTAAGCTTCTTCCAGGTCAACGGTTGAGGCATAGATCATCGAATGCCTCTGATCCGTTCCCGGAACCTGGCCCCGTGCCGAGCCCTTCGCGGCCAGTCCCACCCGGTTCAGGTAATTCACCACTTCCAGGTATGCCGGTACCAGGGCCGACCCAAAGGATACATGCCCAAACGAATCTTTCACATCCAGACCTTGTGCCTCCGTGCCCTCGCGATCCTTTGCCCTGAGCTCATATCCTTCGCTTACGACCAGGATGCATCTCCCGTCCCTTTTCAGTTGGTCATTCACTTTATCGGCCATCTCTTCGGCCCTAATCCCGGATTCGGTGAGGTAGATCTGCAGGGGCATTTCACGCTTGGGATCCGCTAACCGTGAAGCAGCAGGTATATAACCGATCTTCCGTCCCATTGCCTGAATAACCAGCACCGGATCTGCAGGTGAGGATCCCATGTTCTCCTCGTTGGCGGCCTGGATAATATGCGACCAATAGCGGGCAACGCTACCATATCCGGGAGTATGATCGATCAGGGTGAATTCGTTATCCCCGACATCGTTGTCAATCGTTTTGGGAACCCCCACCGCGATCAGGTCGAGGCCGCTGGTACGGGCCATCTCGCTGACGGTAAAGGCAGTGTGCTGTGAATCATTGCCCCCGATGTAAAAGAAATAGCCGATCTCATGGGCACGAAAGACGTCCATGATGCGTTTGAAATCCTGCTGTTGTTTTTCTTTCAGTTTGTAGCGGCAGGTACCGATGCTTCCGGCTGCGGGGGTGGTCCGGAGAAGGGCGATCTCCTCATCGTCCTGGTCCGTGAGGTTCAGCAGTTCTTCCTTCAGCACCCCTTCAATGCCATGCCATCCGCCAAAGATAGTTCCGAACGTATCCGGGAACATTTTGCAGGTTTCGACTATGCCTCTGAGGGTATTGTTGATGACCGGCGAAGGGCCGCCTGACTGGGCGATAATGACGTTCTTCATAATCGGGTGGAAAGAGTTGACATAGTTGAAATGGTTGAATTTACACTCCTCCGTAAGCACTGTAGCCACCGTCGACCGGGAGGACTATTCCGGTAATGAATGAGGAGGCATCGGACAACAAAAACAGGACCGCGCCCACCAGGTCTTCCGGGTTACCGTATTTACCCATCGGGGTGCTGGAAATGATCTTCCTTCCCCTGGCTGTTGACTCTCCTGTTTTCGGGTCCGTCAGCAGGAAACGGTTCTGATCGGTCAGGAAAAAGCCGGGAGCTATTGCATTCACACGAACTCCTGCGGGAGCCAGATGCACCGCCAACCATTGAGTGAAGTTATTAACCGATGCCTTTGCAGCTGAATAGGCTGGAATTTTTGTCAGCGGCCTGAAGGCATTCATTGAGCTGATATTCAGTATGGCCCCGAATCCGCGTTCAGCCATTGGTTTCCCGAAAACCTGCGAGGCTATTGCTGTTCCGGTGAAATTCAAACCGAAGACGGATTGAAAAGCATTCATGTCGAGATCGAAAAAAGTGCCGCCGGTGTGGCTATTACCGGTCGCTGTGCCGGATTGTGAGGATGGGTACATTTCCTGGCCGGTGGTGGCTTTTGGAGAGTTTCCTCCGGCCCCGTTGATCAGGAAACTGACTGTTCCCAGCCGGCTTTCAACAACGGCTTTGGCTTTTTCCATGGATTCGCGGCTCATGACATCCGCCTGGATCCCGATGCAGGAAATGTCATATTGGCTCTGGAGATCAGCAGCCAGGCCGGAAGCCGCCTCCGGGTTGATATCCAGGATGGCAGTTTTTATGCCCGAAGCAGCCAATCCCCTGCAGATGGATCTGCCCAGGATTCCGGCACCGCCGGTAATGACGCATATGCGACCGGTCAGGTCAGGGTAGGATGGGAATGTTATCATTTTGGTAAAAAATCAAAAATAACATCTATTAATTTTTTATCTTTAATTCAAAGGCTAAAATATGGCTGCCCGACAAATTTTTGTTTTCGGATTCGTTACCCAGATCTGCCTCTTCGGCATATATCAGGGACCTGCCCTTGGACAGGAGAGGGAGACAGATCCTGTTCTGATCACTCATGAAGCAGTAACCTGTGGTTTTGAGACGGACATTAACACGAAGTACATCTGGCGCGGGATAACCGTTAACGACGGTCTGGTCATCCAACCCTATGCCTGGGCTTCTTACAGGAATTTCACCCTGGCAGCCTGGGGGAACATCACCGCCTATGACCGGTTTGCAACTGCCAGGCGGCATGAGATTGACCTCATAGCGGGTTACAATTATTCGATCGGCAAGCTCCAGGTTGGTCACACGATCATGTTTTACCTCTATCCGAATGTGGAGAAATCCCCTGCAACCGGGGAGTTCTACCTGGATCTGGCATACCCGCTGGGCGATTTCAGCCTGGTATCACAGGCTGCAGCCGATTTTATGACCTATTTCGGTTCTGTGTATTTCCAGCATGGAATAAAATACGGAAAAGTCCTGGGCGAAAAGCTGACTCTCGGCGCTTCGGCTGTTTTCAGTTGGGCAACGCGTAAATTCAACAGTTCTTACATCGGCGTGGATATGACAGCGGCCAACCTGGCCGGGCTTAATCTGGATTTGACATACAATCCGGACGGCTTATTCTATTTTAAGCCGCATCTTCAGTTTAACCGGACCCTGACCAGGGAGTTATCTGAAAAAATTGGCAAATATCCGTGGTTCATCGGCTTGGTAATCGGCATCTCAAAATAATCTGAAACCTGATCCGCTATGATTAAAGAGATCATTCCCAGTCAATTGAATGAAAAAAGTTTCATTGACAGCAAAGTGACAGCGATCCGGAAGGCGGTTGGCGACGGTATTGCCATCAATGCCCTTTCAGGAGGAGTGGATTCATCGGTGGTCACTATGATTGGCCACCGGGCGCTCGGAAACCGTTTAAGGACGGTTTTTATTGATAACGCACTGATGCGTGAGGGTGAACCCGAGAGAGTGGTCAACCTGTTCGCCGGCCTGGGAATAACCATTGAGGTAATTGATGCCCGGGCTGAGTTTCTGAACGCCCTGAGGGGAATAACTGATCCTGAAGAAAAAAGGGAAGCCATCACCCAGACCTTTTATAAAAAAGTTTTCGGAAGGATCGTCAGGGAAAGCGGTGCAAAATTCTTGCTTCAGGGTACTATCCTCACCGATGTCGACGAAACCGTCGCCGGCATCAAGCGTCAGCACAACGTGTTTGAACAGTTAGGAATAGACCCGGAAAAAGCGTTTGGCTACCGGATCCTGGAACCTTTGATCCAGCTTCGCAAGGATGGTGTCAGGAGAGTCGGGAAAGCCATCGGGTTACCGATGGAATCGTTTAACCGGATCCCGTTTCCCGGACCGGCATTGGCTGCCAGAATCATCGGAGCGGTAACGGAAGAGCGGCTTGAAACAGTCAGGAAGGCAACAGCCATTGTCGAAAACATGCTTAAATCCAGCCAGGCATTTCAGTACATGGCCATTCTTCATGAAGACCGGGTAACCGGAATGAAAGAAGGAAAGCGGCAGTTCGGGCAGCAGATCGAGGTTCGTTGCTGGGAAAGCCTGGATGCCCGGGAAGCCGTACCCAGCTCCCTGCCCTTTTACCAGTTGGTTGAGATTGCAGAAAAGATCACCAGGGAGGTACCCGGGGTTGTCAGCGTGACCTATAACATTGCTACCAAGCCCCCGTCGACCATCGAGGCTGTTTAGGACCGTGTCCCTGGTCCGTCAGGCCAGCCGCGGTCTGCCGATCTTATAGCCTTTGAAAGCGTAAAAGATTATAAACAGGTAGCAGGGGATGACGATCCAATAGGCTTCCTGCCGGCTGAAGATATCAGCCAGTTTCCCGTACAACAAGGGAATGGTGGCTCCTCCGGCAATGCACATGACTAAAAGGGCTGAAGCGATTTTAGTGAATTTTCCCAGACCCTCCAGGGCAAGTGGCCAGATTGCGGGCCACATGATGGCATTTGCGAAACCCAGGAAAGAGATCATGTACACCGATATATTTCCCTTTATGATAACTGCTGCCAGGGCAAACAGAACTCCGATAATGGCCGAGAAACCCAGTGCCTTGGACTGTGAAAGCGTCCGTGGTATCAGGATGATTCCCAGGAGGTAACCCACAACCATGGACACCATGGTAACGGATGCAAAGAATTTCGCCTCCTGGAAAGGATACCCGGCCGATTTGGCGTAATTGATCACGGTATCCGCCGCGATGACTTCACATCCGACGTACAGGAACAGGGTGATCAAGCCCAGCATGAAAAACGGATATTGAAATACATTTTTCTTGTGTACCAGATCTTCGTTGACATGCTGATCTTCCTTATCCGTGTCAATATCCTGAAGAGGCGAATACCGGACAGCAACCGCCAGCAGTATTAGTACAACGGCCATGATTATATAGGGAATGATCACCCGTCCGGCCATGTCGTTCAGGATCGAAGTTTTTTCGGCCATATCTGTAAGGGTGGCGACCTTCTGCTCGATCTCATCGGCCCCTTTCAGGACTATGAAGCCCAGAATAAGGGGGCTGAGGATTCCGGCTGTCTTGTTGCAGATGCCCATGATGCTGATCCTTTTGGCAGCACTCTCAATCGGACCGAGAATGGTTATGTATGGATTGGATGCTGTCTGAAGCAGGGACAGGCCGGCACCCTGGATGAACAGCCCGGTCAGGAACAGGCCGAACGACCGGGCCTGCCCGGCAGGAATAAAGATCAGGCTACCTATGGCCATCACAAAGAGTCCGAGAGCCATACCGTTCTTGAATCCGGTTTTATGAAGTATCCAGGACGAGGGTATGGCTAACAGGAAATAGGACATGTAAAATGAGAACGTCACAAAATAAGCTTCGAAGTCACTCAGTTCGCAGGCGATCCGGAGAAAAGGGATCAGCGTCGCATTCAGCCAGGTCACAAAACCGAAGATGAAAAACAGGATGCCAATGATCGTGATCGAGAGGACATAAGAATTTTTCTGCCCGCTTGCCGTTGAAGTTGTCGCCATATTGATTTTAGGTGTGAATTGGGCGCAAGATAGAAAAAAGAAGGAGAAAGGAGGAAGGAGGAAGGAGGTCTTCAACATAACCAGCGGTGCAACCTACGGTCGGATCGGGATCATCAATCATAAATCGTACGTGGTAAATGATAAACCGTAAAACTGAATATCTACTTTTGCCATATGCAGAGCCCGGTAAGAAACCTGACACGGCTATTGAGCCGTTGGTTGCTTCATGGAATGTTAGCCGCAGGCTTATTCCTGACGGTGCCATCGTGTTCCGACCGGCCTTCCGGAAAGCAACCCGCTGCCGGTCCGGGATTGGTACAGCCGACCGGGGACCCGGACCCGGCCGTTGACGAATTCCGGGTAGTCTATGCATTGCTGGTCTCCCCTGGGAATCCGGCACCGGGAGAAGCTTGCCGGATCCTCGCTACCGGAGGAACAAACATTCGCAAGGCTCAGGTTGTGATCACGGGTCCTTCAGGCACTACCAGGTCTTCAAGGGCAATGGACGGCAACGGACTGCCTTTCTGGAGAGTAGATGAATTTATTGCCGGACCTGCCGGCCGATACAGCGTTTCACTGATCATTAACAAGAAAACGGTCAGCCGTCAGGAATTTCTCGTTAACCAGGATAAAAGGCCCGTACGATCCTCCGGATCCCTCTGGAAAACAGAACAGGGTTGGGCGAGTGAGACCGAAGCGCTCTATGCAGCCTGGATCAACGCCCTGTTTCATGAGGCCGGAGAGGGCTCATCCTGGAATTCGCTCCACGCGGTCATGCAGGACCGGAAACATAATGTCCTGTATAACTATTTGGGACTGAATGAAGATGATGCTGGCGGAAAACCGAACGTGATCATGGAGCCTGATTGCGCGGACAATCCTTTTTTCATACGGGCTTATTTTGCCTGGAAACTGGGCCTGCCTTTCGGTTACCATGAAACCGACCGGGGTTGGCTTGGCAAAGCCCCTCAAACCGGACGCTGGATCACGAACGGGTCTTCCGCATCCGGATCCCATCCGGTACTCTCCTTCAACGCGTTCATGAGACGACTGATGGACGCCATACATTCAGGAACGGCAAGAACGGCCTTTGCAAATGATAACTCCGATTATTACCCGGTGCCGCTGGCCCGTGATGCCCTGCGGCCCGGCGTGACCTTTGCCGATCCTTATGGACATACCCTGATCCTCGTGAAATGGATCCCCCAAACCGGCGACAAGCCGGGAATGCTTTTGTCCGTTGATGCGCAACCGGACGGAACGGTGGCGATCAAACGGTTCTGGAAAGGAAATTTTCTTTTTACCTGGGATGAGGTCATAGGGGAGCCGGGATTCAAGGCTTTCCGACCTATCAGTGTGATTGAAGGTCGGCCCCGGCTTCTTAAAAACAGTGAAATAGCAGCTGATCCGGGGCTGATTCCTTATTCCATGCAGCAAAGAGGGATGCAGCCTGAGGTTTTTTATCATACGATGGATCGGGTGATCAATCCCAAGCCTCTGGATCCTGAGACGGCTTTGCTCGACCTGATCCGGGCTTTATATGAACAACTCGTTACCCGTGTAGCTTCGGTGGCCAACGGGGAAAAGCACATGAAAGCACATCCGGGCGAAATCATCCCGATGCCCGGACGGGCTGCCGGTGTTTTTCAGGCCGGTGGTCCATGGGAAGATTTTTCCACACCCAACCGTGACCTCAGGTTATTGATCGCCATGGATGCCGTACTTGATTTTCCCGATAAACTGCTTCATTCCCCCGGTGATTACCAGCTGCCAAGACTGAGCAGTCCGGAGCAGGTCAAAACGAAACTGGAACAGCTCATGATCCGAAAAACATCCGATCTGTCCATGACTTACCAGAGGACCGACGGATCCGATCAAACCCTGTCCCTGGCTGAAATCCTGAGAAGAAGAGAGGCTTTTGAAATGGCTTACAACCCGAACGATTGCATCGAGGTCCGTTGGGGAGCCCCTGAGAACAGCAGCGAACGATCCACCTGCCGGCGCCATGTCTCTGCCAGCCAGCTTGAACGGATGCAAAAAGTACGCCCCTGGTTCAAGAAACGGTTACATCCGCCGACTTAAGACCCCCGCATAATCATGCGGGGCTACAA
>CAZJNQ010000001.1:86550-135753 GCA_964547475.1 uncultured Porphyromonadaceae bacterium | reverse complement strand
ATCACGCATCACGCAAACCCCGCATAATCATGCGGGGCTACAAATCACGCATCACGCAAACCCCGCATAATCATGCGGGGCTACAAATCACGCATCACTCGTCACTTTTCACTCGCTGGTCTGTTTACCATTTCCAGCACAATCGTTCCGCCCTCTGCGATATCCTTATGGCTAAAACGGTAGCCTGCCACCGGTTGTCCGTTGACGGTCACCCCATGCACATACTTGTTTTGTGCACTTGAGCCTTGAGCCTTGATCCTTATTGTTTTACCGCCTCCGATGTCGATGGAAATTTCTTCAAACAATGGGCTGCCAATAACGTATTCCGGTTTGCCGGGTGTCACGGGGTAGAATCCCATCGCGGAAAAGACATACCAGGATGAAAGTCCCCCTCCATCCTCGTCCCCGCAGATTCCCATTGGGTCGTTCCTGAACCAGGCATCCATAAGCTGGCGGATGCGCTTCTGTGTTTTCCAGGCCTCGCCGGCATAAACATAGAGATAAGGAACATGAAAGCCCGGTTCATTACCCATCACAAATTGTCCCACATTCCCGGACGCATCCGGCTGGTTGCTGAAGGTTGTCCATTTCGCATAACCGTTCAGCGGTTCTTCGAAGAGCTGATCGAGGCGGGCCGTGAATTTTGCCGTACCGCCCATCATGCTGATCAGGTTGTCAATATCGTGCGGGACGAACCAGGAATAATTCCAGGAATTGATCTCGGCAAAATAGTCGCGGCATCCAGTGCCTCCCGAAGTTTTCGGATCGAACGGTTCCACCCATGAACCATCCCCTTTGCGGGGAGACATGAACCCTGTAGCCGGATTGAAAACGAATTTGTAATTGCCCGAGCGGGTGCTGAAAAGTTTTTCGTCCTCGGTCAGCTTAAGTTGACCGGCCAACTGGGCCAGGCACCAATCGTCATAGGAATGTTCGAGGGTTACCGCCACGGCCTGGCGCTTCTCAAAGGAACCCACCTGCCTGACAGTTTCCGGTTCCCCGGGGGCCAGGGCGGGAAACCAGCCTTTTTCACGGTAAAACTTATCCAGCTCGGTGGCAGGGCCTTCCTGCCAGGGAATCATGGTACCTTCCATTGCATTCTTTTTCAGGAGCCTGTATGCCCTTTGCAGGTCGAATCCCCGGATGCCTTTCATCCAGGCATCAGCGATGATGGCGGCCTGATGATGCCCGATCATGCATCTGGCGTCTCCTGAAACCTGCGGAAAGGTTGGCATCCAGCCACTCTGTTCACCCATCAGGATGTAGGACCTGATCATGTCTGTCTCTCGCTCGGGGCTGATCAGGAACCTCAGGGGATGCAGGGTCCGGAAAGTGTCCCAACTCCAGTCGTCGACATAAAAGTCATGCGTCGTTTTGACCACCTTCTTGTTGTACGCGCTGAAATACCTTCCGTATTCGTTGATGTTCACCATTCGTTCCATGCAACGATACAGGGCCGTG
Organism: uncultured Porphyromonadaceae bacterium; assembly: GCA_964547475.1. GTDB lineage: Bacteria > Bacteroidota > Bacteroidia > Bacteroidales > UBA12481 > UBA12481. The sequence goes on along the minus strand of CAZJNQ010000001.1, from coordinate 134,292 downwards.
TAAAAAGTTATCCGCTGGTCATCGGTCCCCCCCTTGATCCGTATTTTGCCGAGTTCATGGTTCCAGTCATCCCGCCCGTCGCTGACCACCTTGTTGAAGTCCCAGCCCGGGATCTCCTGAAGCAGGTTCTTCCCCGCCTGGCTTTCATCGATCCAGGAAATCCCGTAATTCATCTTGACCTGCTCGGATCCGTTGAATACGACAAAGAATTTCAGTCCTTTGCCTTTTGCCTTGGACTTGTTTACGATTTTTCCGCCGGGATCCATATATCCTGATTGTTTCACCGGCCGGTTGAACCAGATGTTCACATATTCCCGTATCCCGTTGAATGCTTCGCCACCAACCAGGTTCTGCGCATTTTTCAGCTCAAAATTTCCATCATCCGTGGCCTGGAAAACCAATACCAGTTCATCGGTCGTTTCAGGAGTAAACTGGAAAAAACCGCAACGGCGGGTCGGTGCAAAATCCACGGTGATCCCCGAATTTTCCAGCAAAACCGAGTACAAGTACGGCGTAACTTTCTCAAAATCATGATCGAAAGCGGAACTCAGGTCCCGATTTTGGAAGGCACCGGTACCCATCAGCGGCATGACCGTGATGGCAGCCCTACCGCGGTGTTCAGGACGGTTCAGTGGAAATCCATGGATTCTTCCACCCAGGTAGGAATCCGATACACCCGGACTCGTGACCGGGTAAAAGCGCACCATTCCATAAGGCCTGTGAACGGTCGGAAAGGTCGGCATGAGCACGTGGCTGATGCCGCCGATCCTTGGATTGACCAGGTCGACAGGACCGGAGGCTTCCTGCGAAAAGGATGGCAGAGCCATCAGGATGGCAACAGCCAGGGAAACCAGGGCTCGTGCATCCGGGGCCACAAGGGCGTTGGTGCATAAGGGCTTTTTGAGAAGTTTCATGGGTCTGCTTTTATCGGTGTAAAGATAATTTCTCTCAGGGTCGGATGACAGTAAGTTCATTTGGAAATCCGGGCTTGTTGTGGTAATTTGGTTATACTTATTCGCTTAAACCTGACCTGCTATGAAAATCCTGAATTTTTTTCTCCCGATGGTTCTGTTTTTTTCATGGTCTTCGGAATCGTCCGGCCAGTTCGTGACCCATCATAACGCCATTTACCAGGGTGATATTGCCCAGCCGGCTGTGGGCGCTCCGATCCAGGATCCGGTTTTCGGCACACCGGTGTTGCGGCTGACGAATGCCCGGCTGGACGGGATCCACGGATTATGCCCTGACTACTCCAAGCGCCAGGCCTGGAACAGCGATGAATCCCTGATGCTGCTCAGGTCGGGCTGGGGCGATACTTATCTGTATGACGGGCAGAACTACCAGTTTATCAAACAACTCGATGGAGTTGGGGGGGACGATGTGTTCTGGCACCCTGCGAATCCCCATCTGGTGCTCTATGCCCCCGACAGTATCCTGCGTTCTTACAATGTAATCACGGATGAAATCCTTCCCATACATGATTTTGCACCCTATACCTTGGCAAATACCAAGGGGGAAGGAAACCTGTCCAACGACGGACGGTATTACGCGGTGGTCGGGCAGTCGTACAATTATGGCACCGGAGAGACTACGTACCTCGATATCCTGGTTTATGACCTCCAGGAAGATGTCATTGTTGCCACCATGCCTCTTCCGTCTGATCAGTTGCTGGATTTTGACTGGGTTTCCGTTTCCCCGCTGGGGAATTATGTTGTGGTTGATTATGCTGATAAGCTGACTGGCAGATATCACGGTATAGAGGTGTATGACCGGAACCTGAATTTCCTTTGGCAAAAACCGCTGGGTGCCGGCCATAGCGACTTTGGTCTCGATGCCAACGGCAATGAGGTGCTCATCATGGATGTTTACAAGGATGACCCCAACCTTACCTATATCAATAAATACATGCTGTCTGACGGGACGGAAACCCAGCTTCTGTCCATTTCTCCCTTTTTTGACGTGCATCATTCGTGCCGTGCATTCGGAAGGCCTGGTTGGGTCTATGTCAGCACCTTCGATTTTTCGGGAAGGCTGACCGACAGCGAAGCCTCGTGGCTTCCCTTTGAGGACGAGGTGTTTGCGGTCAATATGGATGGTTCCGGGAGCGTCCAGCGCTACGCTCACCATCACAGCCAACGCTATTCCGTGGAATTTCCCGATGGTGATGTCAGTACCTATTATGCTGAACCCCACGCAACTGCAAGCCCGTCAGGAAACCGCATATTGTTCGGGAGCAACTGGCGCATCCGGATTGAAGAAGATTATAGCGTCGATGCCTACCTGATCGATTTGCGGGAGATGCTTTCCGGAATACAGGATGACAGGGCCGGGATCGGACACACTCTTTATACCGTTTTTCCCAACCCATTTTCGGATCAGATAACGGTTCATTCCAGCCTATGGACGGGGAGTTACAGGATCAGGATCATGGATCCGCTGGGCCGGATAGCAGGGGACTGGACCGTGGATCAGCATTCTGCACGGTTGGATCTCTCGGCTTTACAGGCCGGTCTTTATTTTTACCGCATCAGCGCTTCGGATGGTACCCATCTGGATCAGGGAAAACTGATCAAGCAATAATATCGGGATCGACCTTGATCAAACCTTTCAGGATCAACCGCAAATGGTGAATTCTCCGATGTCAGCCGGTACGGAGCTCCTTCTCATAAATACGGTATCTCCTCAGCGGTTTGGCATTAAGCTTGGCGATCGCATTGTTCATCGGGTGGTTGTCTTCAAGGACGTAATTGATTTCCATCCAGATATCCGAAGTATACAGGGACTCATAAAGTGCCCGGTAGATCAGGCTGTCGATCCCTTTCCCTATATATTCCGGCGCAATTGCCAGGGCAAACAACCGGTAGGAGCGGAGTTTTGGCAATCCAAGCAACAAGGTGAGCCAGCCCAGGGGGAAAAGCTTGCCGTTTACTTTCTTTAACAGGGTGTTGACATCAGGAAGAGCGATTATGAACCCGATCGGCTTGCCCTGACGGTCTTCGGCAAACAACACGCCTTCGGGGCGGATCACCTGTTTCAGGTCGCGGGCCATGGCATCGGCCTCGGCATCCGTAACGGGAGCATAACCCCAGTTCTGAAGCATGCTGTGGTTGGAGATATCAATCACATGCTGGACATCCTCCCCATATCGTTTCATATTGACGCGGCGGACCGTAACGCCGTATCGCCTGGCCACATGGTCCGTGAGCGTGAGTATTCGTTCGGGGATCCGGTAGCCCTCTTTTCCCGAGATATAGTAACAAAGCAGGTCTTTAACCTTCTGGCAACCATAGGCTATCATATGATCGTTATAGAAGGGAGGATTATGCGGCGACATGATCACGGGAGGAAGCTCAAAACCTTCCAGAACCAGTCCCCATTCCTGGGAGACAAACGACCAGGGTCCCCGCATGCATTTCATTCCTTTTTCCCTAAACCAACCGGCGGCGGCATCCATGAGCATTCCGGATGCCACCGGATCATCCGGGCATTCATAATAACCGAAAAGCCCGATATCCTTTTTCCAGAAATCATTGGCCAGCGTATCGTAAAAAGCCGCAATCCGGCCGATAATGTGCTCTGAATCTTTCAATAAAAAGAGTTGGTATACCGTATGATCCAGGACCGGATTCTTTTTCCGGTCGAACTGGCCCAGCAGCTCCGTCCTGAGTGGCGGCACCCACACCGGATCATTCCGGTAGACAGAGTAGGGAAGAAAAATAAAATTCTTGAGATCAGCTTTGGAAAGTACAGGGTAAATTGTCATGGGTGCAAAGTTCAGGAGGTGGGAAAGCAGTCTAATCAGGTTTTGACCTGTCACGCATCCAGATCGTTGCGGAACCAAACCATAGAAAGGTCAACGCCAGGAACCAGGTTTTCATCGGTCCGGCTTCCATGCGGCCGGCCAGGTATAGGATGGCAACGGTCAGGACGACGGCCAGTGTAAACAGGGCAATGTATTTTGATATGCGCTTCAGAGTTGTCATGGCGTTGTTGATTGTTAGGAAGTGATGATGTTAAGATGTGGAGAAGTTATGATTGTTATGATTGTCGTGATTGTTACCTGTTACAATCCCCCCGGATAATCATCCGGGGCTACTGATCAATCGTCACTGTTTTCACCGTTTTCTGATAAACCGATGACAGCCCCATATACAGGAACGCGGCAACAAACCATCCGGGCAGGCTGACGAAGAAAATTTGCATTCCGCCAAGCTTGACGAGCAGCAGGCAGGCAGCCAGGGTAAATAACCAGGTCAGCCCCGCCGCCCAGTTGAACGATTTGCCTGAAACCTCGGCATAGTATTGCTTCAGGCCGAGTTTCGGGAAGAGCCAGAAATCAACAAAGATCACTGCGCCCATAGGCATCAGGAGCATGCCATACAAGGCCACAAAGTCCAACAGTTTCATGGCTATGGCCGGAAAAAGTCCGGCCAGTGTGGCAATCCCTCCGGCAAGCAGCGTAATCTTGAACGTTGATGCTTTTGGGACGATAGCCTGGAAAGCCAGACCTGCCCTGTAAATCGTCGGATTGGCAGTAGTCCAGCCCGCTATGATGACCAGGATCAGTCCGGCCACCCCGATCGCCTGAAAAGTCATGGGACCGGGCAGGACATCCGTGTTGGCCGGATCGAGCCATAACTGATGGGCGTACAGGATGGAAGCACAGAGCCAGGCCAGGAAATGCCCCAGAAACATGCCGGCAGCGGATGCGATGGCATACCATGATTTCCTGGCGTAACGCAGGACCGAGAGGTCGGACATGCCCACATGATGAGCCATGTTGCAGAACCAGGCAAAGAACATGACATGCCAGAAAGTGAATTTTATCTGTCCCGGAAGGGGATCCCCGCCTTTCCAGATCTGGGTTTTCGCCAACTGCCAGAGATCGCCTGCTGAATGAATTTCAACGCCGGTGGAAACCAGGAAATGTCTTAACCCGATCAAACCAAGAGCAAGGAATAGGAGGACCATCCATGGAGCCGCGATGGAACCGATACGGGCTACTGTTTTATAGCCGTAGGCAGCCACGATCGAGATAACTGCCCCTACGCCCAGCACCGTTATCACCCAACCGATACTGTTCGGCAGCATGTCGCTCAGCCCGGGCATCGGAAACTTAAACCAGATTCCGACGGCTGTAGCCGAAACGGTTATCATGGCTCCCGCCAGGAAACAGAACATCACCCCGTTGGCCAAGTCATAGATGGTCACCAATTTGCGGCCGGTGATTTTTTCCAATTGGTAATAAAGGGTCATCCGGGTCCGCGTTGCAATAGGTGCGGTCAGAAAAAGCCAGCTTAACACGGCCAGCAGGTTCCCGACCAACAATCCCACCAAGACATCAAAAGCCCCGACACCGGCAGCCACGAACAACGGGCCGATCATCAGCTCGGTCCCGGCCGTATGCTCCCCGGCATACATCCCGAGGAAATTTTTAAATCCCAACTGTGACTCAGCCGGAACCGGTTGACGTTCAAATTCGGATAATGACATCTTTATGCGGTTTGTTTAAAAAGCGTCAATCGTCAGCCATCCTTACATTCTCCCGCCAATCCCCTCATGATCAGGTATTGGGCAGCGATGTAAGTCAATATCACCAGGAATCCACCACGTGGTATTTCGGTTACAAACTTATTGATGGCTAACAGGCTGTCCGAGACGAGGAACATCAGGGCACCGGACATGACCAGCACGAACTCCCGGTTCTTGACCCTGCCGTGCCGGTTGACAGCTGCGATCGACATTCCGATCAGAGTGACCGCATAGATTGACACAATGGGAATCATCATTCCCTCCAGATCGGGCAAGAGGATGGAATATAACAGGCCGAAATAGAGAATGAAGGGAACAACCCATAACGGTTTGAGCTGAATCAGGCCCCTGCCGGGAGCCAGCCGGTATGTCAGGAATACCAGGATGTAGGTGACCTGGGAACAGAAAAACCCCCCGACACCTGCAAAAAAGAAAAGGTCGTTCTTCCAGGCAAACATCAGGAGGAGATCTCCGATCCAGGAGAAGAAAAAGGCAAGCACTACCAACCACCTGCGGGCGGCAGGCCGGGTATTAAGCAGGAAGAAAACGGCAATCCACAGCAGGATAAGGGGTTTGGCTATATATTCCAGCGTCCGGCTTTCGATCCAGGATCCATAAAGCTGAACAACCGCAATGACTAAAAAAATAAGGTGTAGAATCAGGTTCCGGGATTTCATAAAATCAGGTTTGATATCCGAAATCTACTAAAACCCTTCATTAATAAAAAAATCCTGGCCGTTAAATATACGACCAGGATTTAACCTAAACCGTCGCGGATATTTTAACCCTCGACTTTCTGAACCTCTCCTTTAATTGTCAGCACATATTTTTGACCGTCATTCAGCTTTACTATTGCCGATTTGGTAAAAAAACCGGTGATTTTGGCATCGTATTCCAGGGAAACCGTCCCTGTTTCACCTGGCTTGATCGGTTCCTTGGAGAACTTGCGGGAAGTGCAGCCGCAGGAAGTGGTCACTTCCGTGATCGTTACGGGAACGGTGCCATTATTCGTCATAGTAAAAGTCGTGCTGGCTGGTTTCTGGTGCAAAATGGAAGTCCCAAAATCATGGTCGGTCTTATCCCAGCTGCAGGTCAGCGGCACATTCACCGGAGCCGGGGTATTGGCAGCGGGCTTGCCCGTCTGGGGAACAGTGCCTTCAGCAACATCCTGGGCCTGTTCAACCTGGTTTTTCTTTTCAGCGGCCTTGATCTCGTTAAGAGTGAGCCTCTTTTGCGCCACAGATGGCAACGACAGGAACAGCGCCATGCCGGTCATTAGGATCCACACACCTGTTTTTTTCATTTTTTCAAGATTAATATTTGATGCAAATGTATTTCCGATTCGGCTCTGAAACAGTTAAATGGTCTTTAATAATTGTTAACGGGTTGTTAAGCAGGTTTGAGGGTGAACGGTTATTCCGGTATCTTAGTGCCTGTGAACAGGAATGCAATCAGGTGGGTACTGTTTTTCGGGATCCTTTCCATCATCGGGATCCTGGGAGTACAGGTTTTTTTCATCCGGCAAGCCATTTCCCGCGAAGACCGGCAGCTGAACCAGACGATAACCATAGCCCTGAGCGCCGTTGCCGAGAGATTGGCGGAATATAACGATGCGGAGTTGCCTTACCAGAATCCGGTTTTCCGGTATAGTCCGGACTATTATATAGTTAATGTTAACGGTGATATTAATCCCGATATTCTGGAACAATTTCTCGTCACTGAATTTCAGACCCGGGGTATCAAGATAGATTTTGAGTACGGTATTTATAATTGCCGGACGGATGAAATGGTTTACGGACGTCTGATAAGGTTTGGTGACAATGTCAGGATCCATCCCATGGACCAGGCATTCCCCAAACATTCGGATTATCTGTATTATTTCGGGATTCATTTTGTGGGCCGCACCGATGCCCTGGCAAGTTCAATGGGCATCTGGTACTTTTTCAGCCTCATCCTTATCATCGTGGTGATCTTTTTTACCTATACACAGTGGATTATCCTCCGGCAGAGACGGTATGCCGAGATTCAGAGGGACTTTATCAACACGATGACTCACGAATTCAAAACGCCCCTTGCTTCCCTGGCCATGTCGGCGGATGTCATTTTGAAACCGGAGATTGTCACGGAACCCGAGCGGCTTAAAAAATACAGCCAGATCATAAGGAACCAGGTAAACCACCTGCTCGGCCAGGTTGACAGGGTCCTGGAAATGGGTGGGCAGTCGGGCGACAAAATGCTATTGAACAAAGAACCCGTAAACCTCGAATCCCTGGCCAGGGAGGTGATTCAACAAGCCGAAACGCGCCTGCAAACGGGGCAGGGAACCATCAGCCTGAATGTTCAATCCGGGATGTCAAGCGTGCAAGCCGACCGGCTGCACCTGGCCAATGTGCTCCTGAACCTGATTGACAATTCGATCAACTACTCGGGTGATCACCCGGTTATTACCCTGACGGCCCAAGAGAATGACGGAGGGATTGAGATAACCGTCAAGGACCAGGGAACCGGAATTCCGAAAGAGTACATACGACGCGTTTTTGACCGGTTTTACCGTGTCCCGACCGGGAACATCCATGAGGTAAAGGGATTTGGCCTGGGCTTGTATTATGTCAGGAATGTGGTCCGTGCCCACAGGTGGAGAATCAGTCTGGACAGCGAGCCGGGCAAGGGGACCCGGATCGTGATCAGGATACCAAAAAAAAGGTTTTGAATGGAGAAACCTTTAGTACTTTACGTGGAAGATGATGAGACCCTGAAATTCATCACTTCGGAAAACCTGGAACGAGCCGGTTTTGAGGTGATATCGGCCACTGACGGGATTGAAGCCTGGAATCTATTCACTTCAGAGGATCCCGATGTCTGTGTGCTCGATGTCAATCTTCCGAAACTGGACGGATTCTCCCTTGCCCGGAAGATCCGTGAGACCGACAAAGATGTCCCGATCCTGTTTGTAACGGCTAAAACCCTTAAAGAGGACAAGATAGAAGGCCTGCTGTTGGGAGGTGACGATTACCTGGTCAAACCGTTCAGCATCGAGGAACTGATCCTGAAAATCCGGATATTCCTCAGGAGATCAGGTGTTTCACTAAATGCGGACCTTCCGGAATCCATCCGTTTCGGAACTTTCGAACTCGACAAAGGCAACCTTCTCCTGCGGCAGGGTGAAAAGGACAACCTGCTAACCTTCAGGGAAGCCGAATTGCTGGAGTATTTCATCCAGAACAAAGGAAGGCTGATGACTCGCGAACAGATACTCGAAGCTCTCTGGGGAGGGAATGATTATTTTGCCGGCAGGAGCCTGGATGTCTATATCTCCCGACTCAGGAAATACCTGAGTCCTGATCCTTCCGTTAAAATCGAAAACCGCCACGGTATCGGCTTCATCTTTAAAGCCTGATCCTTTCCTTTTTCCTTTTTCCTTTTTCCTTTTGCCTTACTTCGGCATCCTTCCGAACCACCTCTTCAGGTTCCCGTGAAACTTGTGAAAACTGTGAGGTTTGTAATGCATCAGAAGGCATTGCTTGTAAATCAGGTTAACCTCTTTGTCTTTTAGGAGGTCAAGGGCTTCCGGAGTGTCAGAGCTTTGCTGGATCCAGATATTCCTGATGCCCCTGTTGATAGCTTGCCTGACCACATCCAGCGTGTTTTGCTTTCCGGTCAGAACCCACAGGGCGTTGATACCGGGGGGCAGGTCCGCAACACTCTTATAACAGGTCATCCCGTCTATTTCCGACAGGTTTGGATTGACAGGAACAACGTTCAAGCCCTTTTTCCTGACCTCCTGAAAGGCGGTATAACCGAATTTTTTCGGATTGCGGGAGACACCTGCAACCGCAACTGTCTCGGCTGCCAGGAATTCTTCTATTTGTTTTTTGGTGACCATGGATTAGTTGAATTTTATCGAAGATATACAATTCCTGAATCCGTAATCGTTACCTTCCGCTAAAAGTAACACATTGGTTTTCATAGGTGAAGCGTTAATTATTCTCAAAGTTAAGCTGTTTTATTATTTGATCTCAATTCGTATTTTTAGAAAAAAATTCAGATGCAAACTCAAGATTTCTCTGTGGAGAACCGTGAAATACAGGATGTCACCCGTGTCATGCTCAAGGATTACGGACAATTGTTCATCAGCCAGGGTGAAGAGGAGAGCCTCCGGATCGAAGGGGACTCCGATGTGCTTCGTACGGTCAAGACCTGGATTAACGATGGTGAATTAATCCTTGATATCGACGAGGGATGGTTCCAGAAAACCTGGAATGCGGTGGCCAGTGCGATTGAAGGGCGGTCCCTGAAGTATTACCTGATGGTTAAAAACCTCGAAGGGATATTCGTCCAGGGTGCTGCGCAGGTCAAAATGCAGGGGTTGAAAACGCCCTCCATTTACATTACCCTCAAGGGTGCCGGTGAGATTATCCTGGCAGACCTCGAGGCAGGGTTGACAGACATTGACTTGCCGGGGGCCGGCGTTGTTTCCGTTTCAGGTCGTACGGACCGGCTCCAGGTATCGGTCAGGGGAGCAGGCAGTTTTGATGCCCCCAGGCTGGAGTGCCGTGATGCAAAAGTCTCCCTCAAAGGGGTGGGCAAGGCTTCCGTCTGGGCTACCGGCATGCTCGATGCTCTCGTCGACGGCGTGGGTGCCATCGAATACTATGGAGAGCCCCAGCTCAGACAAAAGGTTTCGGGACTTGGGAAAATAATACACAAAAAATAAGGCAGAGGGCAGAGGGCAGAAGGGCAGGAAGGAAAGGCACAAGGCAAAAGGCACAAGGTAAGAATTAGAGGTTTCTGTTTTTTGCTTCAAATATCAGGTCTGTCAGCACAATTGCCGTGACAGCCTCGACCACCACCGGCATCCTGAGAGCAATGCACCGGTCGTGCCGGCCGCCGATCACGAGCGGTTCAATTTTACCGGATTCGAAGTTCATTGTCTCCTGTGGCCCGGGTATGCTTGGCGTGGGCTTTACGGCAACGCGGAATGCCAGCTCATTGCCGTTGGTCAGTCCTCCGTTGATCCCTCCGTCGTTATTGGTTTGAGTATTTCCTTCAGGATTGATTATCAAATCGTTGTGTTCAGATCCCTTCATGCGCGCCGCACGGAACCCGCTTCCGAATTCAATTCCTTTAATAGCTGGAATAGCGAAAACAGCATGGGCCAGCATTGATTCGACCGAATTAAAGAAGGGTTCCCCGAGACCCACCGGTAACCCGTTGACCCGACACTCGACCAGGCCTCCTATCGAGTCGTTGTCTTCCTTCGCTTTGCGCAGGGCTGCATCAATATCTATCAGCCCGCCAGCTTCTAGGAGCTGAGCGCTGATCGTGACCGTTGGCAGGATTTTCTTTGCCACCACTCCGGCGGCAACCAGCGGAAGAGTGAGCCGCCCGCTGAAATGGCCGCCTCCGCGGGGATCATTGAATCCAATGAATTTCTGCATGGCTACCCAGTCGGCATGCCCCGGGCGGGGATGTTTTCTGAGTGATTCATAGTCATCCGGCCGTATATTCCGGTTTTCAAAGAGAATGGTTAAAGGGGCACCGGTTGTGAATCCGTTAAACCATCCCGATACCAGCCGCGGTTCATCGGTTTCGGTCCGGGGAGTCGTTCCCGGGGCACCTGCCTGCCTTCTCCGTATATCGGGTAGAAAATCTTCCACGGCGATCGGCAAGCCGGGCGGACAACCATCAATGGTTATCCCGACCAAAGGTCCGTGGGATTCTCCGAAAATACTGATTCTGAAAAGATTACCGAAGCTATTCATTCAAGCGCCCTCCAATCTTTTTAAGATCTGAAAAAAATCCGGGATAGGATTTAGCCACACAATCCGGATCGGAAATCCGGACAGGGGTCCTGGAACAGGTGGCAGCAACGGCTGCCGCCATGGCAATGCGATGATCACCGTGGGGATCCATATCACCGGTTTTTGTCATCGAAGGCCCGGTGATGTACATGTTGCGGGAATCCATCCTGACTGTGACACCTATCTTGTAAAATTCCTCCTGCAGGATCTTCGCCCGGTTGCTCTCCTTATGGATCAGCCTCTGGATTCCCACAATTCTCGATGTACCCGCGCAATGAGCTGCCAGAGCGACCAAAGGTGGAAAAAGGTCGGGACACTGGGTGGCATCAAAATCAAATGCATGGAGTTCCTTCCGGTAAACCGTGACCTTCATTTCTGCCGTTTCAATACCGGCTCCGGCCCTTCCCAATGCAGTCAATACCTGTCTGTCGGCTTGACTGGAACCGGTTCGTAAACCGGTAACCGTGACCGATCCGCCCAGGGCTCCGGCAACGAGCATGAAAGCTGCCCCGCTCCAGTCCCCTTCGGCAATGAAGACGCCCGGTCGGAATTTTTGCCTGCCGGGGATTCGGAATTCGGCATAGTCCGAATGCTCAATACGGATACCATATTGATGAAGCACCTCCAATGTCAGGTCGATATAAGGGCGGCTTTGAAGATCGGTCACCTCAATGACCGAGTCACCTTTGACAACGGGGAGGGCAAATAATAATCCGCTCAGAAGTTGGGAAGAAACCGAGCCGTCAATCCGGATCCTGCCGCTTTTGAGCGGTCCGCGGACCCAAATCGGCACTAACCCGTTTTGGGATTGGCACCGCACTCCCAGCTGGTTTAACGAGTCGGTCACCATCTGGACCGGACGCTTAAGAAGGGTACCGCTGCCGTCCAGGATCATTGTCTGGTCTGACAGGGCTGCGATGGGTGCGAACAGGCGCAGGCTAAGGCCAGCTTCGCCGCAATGGAGTTTTTGGCCAATGGGATGAAAACCTCCTTTGATCACCAACCGCTCTCCCTCGTCCTTGATCAGGGATCCCAGGCATTCGATGATTTGCATGGCTGCATGGGCGTCATCGCTCCGGGAAGGATTGATCAGGGTGCTGGTGCCCTTCGCCAGCAGCGCGCCCGCCAGCAGCCGCTGTGTATGGCTCTTTGACGCCGGTGCAACTATTTCACCATAGATTTTAGACCGGTGAACCGTCAACATATCTAACTTTTTGGTACAAATATAACCCGTCACCCGTCACTCGTCACTTTTTCACCGTTCACTCTTCACTCATCACTCCTCACTCTCATTCATCACCTTAGTCTGTCTGTTGATAGACTCCTGATGTATCGCCATGAATAATTTTCTGATGAACTCTTCCGTAAAGCCTTTTGCCCTGCCTGTTTCCAGGTATCTTGAAATGATCTGGTCCCACCGGGCCGGCTGGAGGATGGTAATTCCGTTTTCCTTTTTCACCCGGCCGATGCCGGCAGCAATCTTCATCCTGTCTTCTAGTATATTAAGCAGCTCTATGTCGATGCGGTCGATCTCGCTTCTCAACTCTTCCAACCGGTGTACGAACCCGTTGCTGCCGCCCTCGGTGCTCCTCAGGATAAGAGAATCCAACAGTCTACCGAGCTCTTCCGGAGTGATCTGCTGCCTGGCGTCCGACCAGGCGTAATCCGGATCCGGATGGGTTTCAATCATTAACCCATCGTAGTTAAGATCCATGGCTTTCTGCGAGATTTCCAGCAGAAGGCTTCGTTTACCTCCGATATGACTCGGATCGCAGACGAGCGGGAGGTCGGGCCGGATCCTTTTCAGCTCGATGGGGATCTGCCAGTTGGGGGCGTTCCGGTAGCGGTTCTCCTTGTAACTGGAGAATCCCCTGTGAACCGCTGCAATGTGGGTAATTCCCACTTTTTGCAATCGCTCGATCGATCCGATCCACAGTTCCACATCGGGATTGACCGGATTTTTCACGAATATCGGGATATCCACCCCGCTGAGTGCTTCGGCAATCTCCTGGATAGTGAAAGGATTCACTGTTGTTCGTGCTCCGATCCAGAGCATGTCGACCCCATGCTTGATGGCTTCATAAGCATGCTGTGCATTGGCCACTTCCGTGGTGGTAAACAGGCCGGTCTCTTCCTTGACCTGTTTCAGCCATTTCAGACCTTTGACTCCGACGCCTTCAAAAGAGTTGGGGCGGGTTCGGGGCTTCCAGATACCGGCTCGGAAGACCTGCGTCCGGGTTTTCTTAAGCCTGCGTGCGGTATCCATCACCTGCTCTTCGGTTTCAGCCGAGCAGGGGCCGGCAATGACCACCGGCCTGGAGGGATCCAGTCCCCAGCCATTAAATAGTGAACCGCTTACTGTTGCTTCCATGGACTGGAGTTTAAGGTTTTCTGGATCTTGTTGGCCTTCCTGATCAGCTCGTGGACCTTCTTGTTATCACCGGCAGCAATATACTCTTTGAATTTCGTCATTTTTTCAATATATGTATCCATCACCTCCAGTACATGATCCCGGTTCTGATCGAAAACCGGTACCCACATCTCGGCGGAGCTGGCTGCCAGCCTGACTGTGCTGTCAAATCCCCCTGAAGCCAGGTTCATGATATTCTTTTCATTCTGTTCCTTTTCAAGAACCGTCAGGGCCAGGGCAAAAGAGCTGATATGGGAAATATGTGAAACGTAAGCGGTATGCAGGTCATGGTCGCTTGAATTCATGAAGACCAACCGCATGTTCAATGCCATATAAAGATTTGTGATAGTCTCGAGGGATTTCTGGTTGCTCAGGCCCATGTCGCAAATAATGCCGACTTTTTTATTGAACAAGCCCTGGACCGCAGCCAGGGGACCGGAAAATTCGGTCCCTGCCATGGGATGAGAAGCAACGTAATTGCCTCTTTTCGAATGATTCCTGACCTGTTCGGTTATGCTGAGCTTGGTTGATCCCATGTCCGTCACGGCCTGATGGGTCACATGATCGAGGACAAAGGGCAGCAGCGTCAGGATTGAATCGACTGGTACGGCAAGGATGATCAGATCCGATTGCTGAATGGCATCAACCAGTTTATGGATTTCATCCACCAGTCCCCTTTCCAGGGCGATCCGGCAATGCTCGGGATTCTTGTCAACCCCGATGATGCGTTCTGAAAAGCGCTTGGTTTTGAGTTCCAGACCGACTGAGCCACCGATTAAACCCAGGCCGATGATCGTGATTGTCATTGTTTTTAGTTGTTTATGATTCTAATCTCTTGATTGCTTCCTTGATTGTTTCGACCGTCTGGCATAAAGAAACACGGATAAACCGGTTTCCCTGTGGCCCGAAAATAAAACCGGGTGTCAGGAACACACGTTTTTCCACCAGAAGACGCTCCGAGAAATCCCGTCCCGAGGATTCATTGTCAGGGATCCGGGCCCAGATGAACAAGCCGCTTTGATCGTCGGTATAAGAACAGCCGAGAATATCCAGCAACCGGATCGCCGCCAGTTTCCGTTCCCTGTAAACCGCATTGATGGTATCGTACCACTCCGGACCGGCCTCAAGGGCCTGGATGGAAGCTACCTGCATCGGGTTGAACATGCCCGAATCCATCTGGCTCTTAAACCGGATCAGGTACTTCAGATATTCAGCATGACCGGCAACCATGCCGATTCGCCAACCGGCCATGTTATGGGACTTGCTCAGGCTATTCAGTTCCAGGGTTGTGTCCATCGCGCCCGGAACGGATAGAATGCTCAGGGGCTCGTCATTGAGGATGAAACTGTAGGGATTGTCATTGACCAACAAGAACCTGTGCAGCCTGGCAAAATGGACCAGGTCTTCAAAAAGTTTGCGGGTAGGCCTGCGGCCGGTAGGCATATGGGGATAGTTCACCCACATCACCTTCACTCTTTTAACTCCCATCATTTCGATGAAATACAGATCGGGAAGCCAGCCGTTCTCCGGCAGAAGCGGATAAGTGACCACTTTTGCCCCTGCCAGCCGTGAAACAGCAGCATAGGCCGGGTAGCCGGGATCGGGGACGAGCGCCACATCACCGGGATTCAGGAAGGACATCGCTATGTGCATGAGCCCTTCCTTGGATCCGAAAAGGGGCAGGATCTCCTTTGAGGGATCGAGATCAACCCCGTAAAAACGGAGGTACCAACCAGCCAATGCTTTTCTCAGTCCGGGTATTCCGTTGTAAGGCTGGTAACCGTGTACATCAGGCCGTGCAGCCTGGGTTTGGAGCGATTCTATGACTTCAGGAGCCGGAGGCAGATCGGGACTCCCGATCCCAAGGTTTATGACCGGTTGCCCCAACTGGTTCATCTCGCGGATTTCCCTGAGCTTCGAAGAGAAATAATATTCTTCTATTCCGGTCACCCTGGAAGCCGGTTCAATCAGTTCTTTTTTCATTCAATATGCTCTCCCTGCAGGTATTCACCCAAAATGTTTAATTCATGTGACAGAGGCCTGATGGCCTCCAGCGATTGCCGGTAACGGACCGGATCATCAAATGTCAGATCGACCAGGAAATGATACTCCCATTCCTGACCGAGGATGGGAATTGACTGGATCTTGGTCAGGTTGATACCGTAAAATGAAAAGATCGACAGTACATGTGAGAGGCTCCCGGTTTTATGCGGGAGGGTAAAGGACAAGGATGACTTGTCAGGCTGCTTTACCTTGAAATGTTCGGTTCCGTTGGGCTTGTAGAGGAACAGGAACCGGGTAAAATTTCGTTTGTTCGTTTCGATCCCTGCCGCGAGAACTTCAAGGCCGTACATCTCTGCCGCATACTGGCCGGCAATGGCAGCGATACCTTTCTGTCCCTGACTGGATACCCAGCGGGCGCTGCCTGCCGTGTCTTCCGATTCGATCAGGCTTATTTCCGGGTATGAACGGAAGAAAGGCCGGGTTTGCGCTATCGCCATATAATGCGAATGGGCTTCCCGTATATCGGTGATTTTCTGCCCCGGTAAAGCCACCAGGTTTTGGCTGATCCTCAGGAAAATCTCGCCGAAAATCGTAAACCCCGATCCCTGCAAAAGAGCATAGTTTGGAAGGATAGACCCGGCAACCGTGTTTTCAATCGCCATCACGGCAACATCCGCGTTTCCCGACCGGACAGCGTCGAACAATTCTTCAAATGAATCACATGGAACCAACTCCAACGTTCGCCCTTTGAAGAAATCCCTGACGGCCTGGTCGTGGAAACATCCTGTAATTCCCTGGATCGCCGCCCTGAGGTTTTCTGTTTCTTTCATACGTTATCAGTAAAAAAAAGTCCCGGCCTTTTCTGACCGGGACTGTTATGATCTTCAATCTGGAATGTTTATTCTTTTAATTTCCGATCATGGTCTTCCCGGCCGGGCTTTTAAAATAAAAGCCGTAGAAGAAGGAATAATAGTATGCGCCGGAACAAGCAACCATGATCGTAATTATCGGGGTCAAAAGTATAAACCGATTCTGAATAACAAAACAAATCAGCATAAAAATGTAAATTCGGTAATTGATGTGCTGATTTGCTAATGTGCTGATGTGCTAATTTTATGATTAATAAATTACTGATTATGAATAACATACAGATAAAGTTCAACCCCTCAACCTCCTCAACCTTCTCAACCCTCCTCCTGGTCTTCCTATTGGCCTCTTGCCAGCCAAAGACATTTCATATTTATTCAGATAAATCGTACGGCGAACGTGTGGAGCAGCGGTTTGCCGAAAAGAGGGCGCTGGCAGTTAACCGGGACCAGGAGTTGTTCTCTGTTTTAAACCAGGAGCTGACGGTTACCGAGCAGGAAGGGCTGAAATTCCTTTTTGCATTCATGCCTTTGAGCGACCTGGCTGATTACAGCGGGGACTTCTTCCTCAAGCAGGTCAGGTGGAGCCTGGCTTCCCGGGATACCTTTCCGTGGGGTCAGACGATTCCTGAAGAGGTGTTCCGGCATTTCGTTTTACCCTGCCGGGTTAACAATGAAAATTTGGATACTGCCCGGATTGTGTTTTTCAATGAGTTGAAGGACCGGATCAGGAATAAATCCATGCTGGAAGCCGCTCTCGAAGTGAACCATTGGTGCCATGAGAAGGTCACCTACCGGGGAAGCGACAGCCGGACGTCCACTCCGCTGGCTTCCATGAAAACAGCCTACGGCCGGTGCGGTGAAGAATCGACCTTTGCCGTCACGGCCCTTCGGTCCGTGAGCATCCCGGCGCGCCAGGTTTACACTCCCCGATGGGCCCATTCCGATGACAATCATGCCTGGGTGGAATTCTGGGCCGGCGGGCAATGGCATTATATGGGAGCCTGTGAGCCTGAATGCGTGCCCGATCTGGGATGGTTCACCGAACCTGCCCGCAGGGCCATGCTGATCCATACCAAAGCATTCGGGAATTATCTCGGTACGGAAAGGGTCGAAAACGATGAGCCAAACTACGCTCTTCTCAACACCCTGAACGTCTATGCTCCGGTCAAGGAGATCCGGGTTCGGGTGATCCGGCTGGATGAAAAACCGGTCGAAGGATCCACGGTGGAATTCCAGCTGTACAATTATGCGGAGTTTTACCCGATCTCGGTAAAACAGACTGACGAAAACGGAGACTGCAGCCTGGTCACAGGCCTGGGTGATCTGCTGGTCTGGGCCCGGCAGGGAAATGATTTTGGATTCAGGAAGATTTCCGTGGCAGCGACAGACACCATATCAATAATACTTGACCAGGCCCCTTACCATGAAAAGTATGTAGAATACGATATGGTGCCGCCGATTGAACGCCAGCCGCAAAGCATTGCGAATGATTGCAGGGAAGAAAACAACCGTTTGTTGCGGATCGAGGATTCCCTTCGTGGCGCCTATGAAACTACCTTCATGACGGAGGCCCAGGCTGGACTTCTTGCGGCAGGGCTCGGCCTGCCCAATGATAAAGTATGGGACGCGATACGGAAAAGCCGGGGCAACTACCGGGAGATAGAGACCTTCCTGAACGCCGCAAATCCTCAGGATCTGCCGACAGCCATGGACTTGCTGGAAGTGATCGCTGAAAAAGACCTGCGTGACACCAGGTCTTTCATTTTACTGGATCATTTGACTCATGCCCTTGACCGTGTGCCCGATAGCTCCGGCATGACACCTGAAACCTTTACATCCTGTGTATTGAATCCCCGGGTCGCAAATGAAATGCTCATAGCCTACCGGGGATATCTGAAGGAGGCTTTCGGAAGCCGGTTTGCAGGGGAAGTTCGGGCAAACCCAGGCAAACTGCAGGGGTGGATCATGGAGAATATCAGGATTAATAATTCAGAGAATTATTACAGCAACCCGCTAACCCCGGCAGGAGTCTACTCCCTGCGGGTAGCCGATGAACATTCGCGCAAGATCTTTGCCGTCGCAGTTCTCCGGACACTTGGAATACCGGCCCGGCTGAGACCGGGTACTCTCGAACCTGAATACTGGCAACAAGGACACTGGTCTGTCATGTATTTCAGTAAAACAGATGCGGCAGGGGCCGCCACCGGACAGCCGGCTACCCTCATCCTCCGGAATGATCCGGTCAATCCCCTGGTCCCCCAGTATGAAACCCACTATACCCTGGCGCATTTTGCAAACGGAAAATATAACACCCTTACGTATGGCTATGACAGTCCCGGTGATCTTCTCAAGGCACCGCTGGAACTGGATCCCGGCTACTATCTCCTGGTGACCGGCAACCGGCAGCCTGGAGGAAAGGTCCTCAGCAGCCTGACCTACTTTGAGCTCAAGCCGGGCGAAACCAGGGAAATGGCCGTTACCCTGCGAAAATCCGACCTGATTGAGCAGGTCCTCGCGGCGGTTAAGCCGGATTGGGAAGCTAATACATTGAATGGTAGTGATTTCGTTTGGCCGGAACTGACCGGAGGCACCCATCTTGTGATTGCCTGGATTGAACCCGACAAAGAGCCTACCAAACATGTTTTCCAGGATTTGGGCAATCTTAAGGTTGAGGTGGACAAGCTGGGCTGCCCGTTTGTCTTCCTGGTACAGAAGGACAGGATGCCACCCGGATTTAGCGAAGACACCTGGAAGAACCTCCCGTCAAAATCTTCTTTCGGTGTACTTTCAGGGTCCGGCTCCCTTCAGGAACTGGGACAATCGGTTGGCAAGGATCTGTCAGGACAATTTCCGGTTGTTATTGTAACTGATGCGGAAGGACAGGTCATTTATCTTTCATCGGGTTACAAGATCGGGATCGGAGAGGAGCTGGTGAAAATGCTTTCACAGTCCGGCGTACGGTAACAGGCAACTGGCACAGGGTTATATGCGCCGTTTCCAGAGATAATAAACGGGAATCCCCAGGATCACGATGACAAGTCCCGGGAAAGTATAGTTTGGTTTGTATAAAAGCAGAATAATACAGATCAATGAGGTGACCAACAAGTAGATAGCGGGTATGACCGGATAGCCGAAAGACTTGTAGGGCCGCTCGGCTTCCGGTTTTTTTATTCTAAGCAGGAATACGGCACCGATGGTCAGGATGAAAAAGAGAAGAACGGCAAAAATGACATAATCCAGGAGATTGCTGTAAGTGCCGCTGAGGCATAGTAAGCACGCCCATACCCCCTGAAGCAGGATTGCGAAGCCGGGCACTCCCTTGGAGTTCAGCCGGGCAGCACCCTTAAAGAACAGTCCGTCCTGGGCCATGGCATAATAAACCCTCGGACTGGCCAGGATCATCCCGTTATTGCATCCGAACGTACTGACCATGATGAAGATCGCCATCAGGATGGCTGCGAAATCCCCGATGATAACATTCATGGCAGCAGTGGCAACCCTGTCATTCGTTGCGAACTGGATGCCCCGCTCCAGCTCCGTAACCCCGTCCGGTGATCCCGAAAGAGGCAGTATCCGGAGATAAACATAGTTGGCAAGCAGGTAAAGAAAGGATACGATCAGCGTTCCGAAGAAAAGGCTCAGCGGAAGGTTTTTTTTCGGTTTGATCACTTCACCGGAAATATAGGTGATGTTGTACCAGGCATCAGAGGCAAAAAGCGAACCCACCATGGCTGTGCCCATAGCCACTAAAAGGGAAAAACCCGCCAGCGGAACAATGGTTCCGTCGCCTTGGACCTGACTGGCATTCCAGAAAATCTCCCTGTTGATCTCCCAGGAGCTTAAACCTTTGGTTGCCACGAGCCCGGCGATGATAAAGCCCAGCAAGGCCAGGGTCTTGGTTGAAGAAAAAATATTCTGGATGGTTTTGCCGGTGACGATACCCCGGGTATTGATCCAGGTCAGAAAAATGATCATCAGGATCCCAACCAGCTGGGTTGTGTTGAACTCAAACGATCCGACGTGAAGTAAAATGTTGCTATCCGATATCCAGGGGAAGAGCACTCCGCTGAACTTCCCAAATGCAACTCCAACGGCCGCGATCGAGCCGGTCTGGATGACGAGGAAAAGCGCCCAGCCGTATAAAAATCCGATCAGAGGACCGTAAGCTTCTTTGAGGTAAACATATTGGCCGCCGACCTTGGGCATCATTCCGGCCAATTCACCGTAACTCAGGCCTCCGATCACCGTGATCAACCCGGTCACCAGCCAGGCAACCAACATCCAGCCGGGTGATCCGAGCGTTCTGGCCATATCGCCGCTGACAATGAAAATGCCCGATCCGATCATCCCGCCCGCGACAAATGAGATTCCGTCGAACAGGTTGATCCGCTTGCGGAAGAGGTTGTTGTTTTCAGGCATTTGGCCGATATCTATAGAGTTGTCAACTTTTTAAAAGTTGACAACTCTAAAAGGCTAATAGGAGTCAACTTCCCTGTAAGCGGCTATCACCCTTTCATCCCCTTCCTTTCCCTGGAGGGTCTTGCCATGCTCCATGCAGATGGTTCCGCTGTAACCTTTTTCAAACAGGAATTTGAAGATGTTTTTGTAGTTGATCTCTCCTGATGTCGGCTCTTTTCTTCCCGGATTATCCCCAACATGGAAAGCCCCGATTTCGGAATAGGCGGCTTCAATGTTTGGGATCAGGTTTCCTTCCGTTATCTGCTGGTGGTACAGGTCATTTACGATCTTGACTGACGGGCTGTTCACAGCCCGGCAGATCAGGTATGCCTGTGGAATTCCGGTCAGGAAAAGACCCGGATGATCATTCAGGGTATTGAGTGGTTCAAGGACCATGGTAATGCCTGCCGGTTCCAGGATTTCGGCGCAATAGCGGAGGTTTTCGATGACATTCGCGGTTTGATAGTCACGGTCAAGCCTTTCGTCGTAACGGCCGGGCACCACCAGTACCCATTTGGCATTCGTGCGTTTGGCCGTTTCCACACCTTTGTTCATCAAGTCGAGGATCATCCTGCGCTTTTCTTCATCCTTCACCACAAACGAGGTGACGGCAAAATCAGCATACAGGACAAAAGGACCCAGGTCCATACCCAGGCGTGCCAATTCTGCAGCGATCCTGTCCTGTTCTTCAACAGGCCTTCCCATGAATCCATTGTCGAAAACCGCTCGAAAACCCCTGTCGTAACAGAACTTGATATGGTCAACCGGATCGTCTGAGCCTACCGATGCCCGAAACATGCCCAGGTAAGGAGCGTATTTCAGCCTGAAAGGCTCGTTAATCTGGCTGGCCAAGGTAAATCCTGATGCTTCGCCGGCTTTCAGGATGGAAGGTGCCGCCACGGCTCCGGCCGCAGCCACGGCAGCTTTCCGGAGAAATCCCCTCCGGCTGTCTTTCTTATTCTTCATACGTTATCTAAGATTATTGATCTATTTCCCTCACTCATCACTCCTCCACTCTTCCACTCTTCCACTTTTCCACTTTTCCACACTTCCACTCTTCCACTCTTCCACTTCTCCACTCTTCCACTCCTCCACCCCCTGTCAGCTACCAGCCATATACGCCTCACCCGGAACCGCCACTTCTTTGGATACCTCAACCGGTCCCATCACGTAAACCTTCGGGCCCAGGTTCAGATCCGAATTCATGACCTCATCCCAGGTGATCTCTTTGCCCGTATAAGCCGACAAGCGTCCCATGATACCTGCCATGGTTGATATGGCGCAGTTTTCAGCTTCATTGATCGGCTTGTTGGTCCGGATGGCAGTTACCAGGTCGATATGCTCCTGGTTGTAAGGCCCGACGGGTAGGCTCTTGCCACCCTGGGCATCGGTGATGTAAGGATAAACATAGAGTTCGGCGCCGGCCAGATCGAGGATTCGGGCGCTGTTCCAATTCAGATTGGCCGATCCTTCCGCATACTGGAACCTTTCATATACACCTCCGCCGCAACCATTGATCTGGCGGCACATGCTATGAAGGTGCCGGCCGTCGTCGAAAACGTAGTCGACGCTGAAATTATCATACTGGTCACCGGTTATCCTGCGCTGACGGGAACCAAAACCAAGGGCTTTTACCGGCTGTTTGCCAAAAAACCAAAGTCCGACATCGATGTTATGGACATGCTGTTCGACGATATGATCGCCCGACAGCCAGGTCCAGTTGACCCAGTTCCGGATCATGGCTTCCATTTCCGACCACTCGGTTTTTGCGTCCACATGCCAGAGCTTGTCCTGGTTCCAGTAAACGTTACCCCCGGTAATCTCACCGATGAGACCGCCCGCGGCTTTTTTATAAACCTCGATGTAATCCCGCTGGTGACGCCGCTGGGTGCCGGTGACGACGGAGAGTTCCATGGCTTCGGCCTTTTTGGCCGAGGCCATCATGGAGCGTGCTCCGGCTGGATCCACGGCGACCGGCTTCTCAAGGAAACAGTGTTTCCTGGCCTGTACGGCTGCCTCAAAGTGGATGGGCCGGAAATAGGGCGGAGTGGCGTTGATCACCACATCGAGAGGAACCTGCAGGAGTTTCTCATACGCATCAAATCCCAGAAAGCAGTTTTCATCCGGTATGTCCTGATTTCTCTCTTTTTTAAGCCTGTCTTTGCATTCCGCCATTTTATCGGCCAGCACATCGGCTAAGGCAACGATCTTCAGGTTCGGACCGGCATCCAGGAAGTTGATGGCAGCCCCGGTACCGCGACCTCCGCATCCAATCAGCCCGGCTTTCAGCTCCGGCCCATCCGGAGCTTTGTCCAGAAGTGTGCAGTTGGGGTATTCGATGTCTTTGGTTTTGTTCTTCGGGGCACACGAAGTGATCAGGGCAGGAGCTCCGATGGCTCCGACGGCGCCGACCGTTGCAGCACGGCCGATGAAATTGCGCCTGGAAAGGTTTTTGTTCTGTTTCATATCTGTAATGTTATCGTTGATTCCAATTGTCACTCGTCACTAATCATTGTTACCTGTGTTCTCATCAAACTCGCAAACTACCCTGAATCCCACATAGAAACAATCCGAGTACCACCAGATGCTTTTGGGGGACTGCGGATCGGTTCTCAGCCAGGTCTCAGTCTGGGTCTGGCCCCGTGAAGCTGACCTGACCTGGTGAGCAGGGCTTTTAAAACTTCCCCCCCTTACAACGTGTTCGCTGCCGGATGCCGGTCCTTTGGGATTTGTGACCGTTCCCTCGCCATATTTCGAATAGGTGTCCGGGGCATACCAATCAGCACAGAATTCGGCCACGTTACCCAGCATGTTCTTCAATCCAAAAGGATTGGGCAGGACGAAGGAAGGTTCCTGGGTTTTAGCCTGACTGTTTTCCTGATAAACTACATAACGGTTGATCAGGGTTGTATCGCGTTTTGATGAGAAAAGCTTCTTTTTCATGAATTGCTTCGGATCTCCGTCGAAAAAGTAGGGAGTCTCTTTCCCGCCCCTGGCGGCATATTCCCATTCAGCTTCCGTAGGCAGCCGGTAGGTCTTTCCGGTGACTTTCGACAACCACTGGCAATACACTTCGGCCGCATGATGGCTCATGGAAATCGCCGGACGCTTTCCTTTGCCCCAGCCCTGGTCGGGCTGGCCATAGGGTGGGGTGGCTCCCACTATGACGTCCACTTCCTGAGCGGCGGCAGTCTGGTCAGAGGCTGTTTTCCCTCCCCGGGAGGTTTGAGCAAAGAAGGTCATGTACTCATCCCACGAAACCTCAATTTCACCCATAAAGAATTGATCGACATGAACTTCCTTGACGGGTCCCTCGTCTTCCTGCCGGAATTTCTCCACCTCACCACTGCCCATTATAAAAGTGCCGCCCGGTATGGCCACCATGTTGAATTTCACGGCAGAACCCGGGATCTGCTCGGTATAATTGGTAAAGGACAGAACCGGGGTCGGTTCGGTAAAGATATCGCCGCTGACTGCAATCTGCCCGAAACCCGTATTCCTGGCATGGATGTAATTGGGATCGTAGTGACCGGCGTTCAGATGGCAGTTGATACAGGGAACCTCCACCCCCTTCTTGGCCTGCTGGTCATAGTATAGGTGAGCATCCATGCCGTCCTTGGTCAGCTTGGCCGGGAACAGGTTCGGATGGCATTTCAGGCAGGTTGATTCGTAGACATGCCCGATGGCCTGTTCCAGCTTTGATTTGGCTTCCCAGTTGAAGGAAGCGGAATCCCTGAACCAGTGACTCCAAAGATCCCTCAGCCCTGTCCTGGCTTTCTCGGGCAGATATCCTTCACCCTTGGGAGGCAGGTGGCATTCGACACAATGAGTATGATAGCCGCTTTGAGTCTCATAATGAACCGATTTCTTCCAGGATATCTCGGCTTGCGGATGAATATGACAGGAATTGCAGTATTTATCCGTGGATGTCGACTCAATGGCCCGATTGCCTCCCCACATAAGCCCGATACCAATCACCAGACCCGGCAGGAAAAAGAGCAGGAACTTCTTCACTCAGTTTATCAGTTTTAGTAAAAAAACCGGAGCAAGATAATAAATTGGGATAAGACAGGGGGAGGTTGACAGCATAGAAATATTATATTCATCTTTTGAAATAAGAATAATGGAAAGAAGGATAGATAAAACCTGGATCGGTCGCGTATTCGGGTTCTATGCTGAGGGCTTCAGAAACCTCTCTTCCTGGGGGCGAGCGGTCTGGATCGTCCTCCTGATCAAGCTTTTTATCATTTTTGCCATTATCAGGCTCATTTTTATGCCGGATTATCTGAATAAAAATTATGAAAATGACAGGGAGAGGGGACGGCATGTACTGGAAAACCTGACTGAGAACTAAAACCTGAACTATGTTGGATTTGATAGACTGGTCGAGAGCACAATTTGCCCTGACAGCCATGTATCATTGGCTGTTTGTACCCTTGACGCTGGGCATCACGTGGATCATCGCAATGATGGAAACGATTTATGTGAAGTCCGGTGATCCTGAATGGAAGAAGATCACCCAGTTCTGGATGAAACTGTTCGGGATCAATTTTGCCATCGGGGTAGCTACCGGTATCATCATGGAATTTGAGTTCGGGACCAACTGGTCCAATTATTCCTGGTTTGTCGGCGATATTTTCGGAGCTCCCCTCGCTATAGAAGGCATCATGGCCTTTTTTCTGGAATCCACCTTTATTGCCATCATGTTTTTCGGCTGGAACAAGGTGAGCAAGAAATTTCACCTGGCATCTTCCTGGCTGGTGGCTATCGGTGCAAACCTGTCGGCTCTATGGATCCTTGTCGCAAACGCCTGGATGCAAAACCCCGTAGGCACTGAATTCAATCCCGAAACAGCCAGGAATGAGATGGTCAGTTTCTGGGAAGTTCTTTTCTCCCCAGTGGCGATCAACAAATTCCTCCATACCATCACCTCCGGAATGGTCCTGGCCTCGATCTTCGTGATTGGGATCAGTTCCTGGTTCCTGTTGAAAAAGAAGGAAATACTCCTCTCGCTTCGGAGCATTAAGATGTCAGCGATATTCGGCCTGATCGCATCACTTCTCTTGGTGCTGACGGGTGACGGATCTGCCAAACAGGTGGCCAGGGTTCAGCCCGTGAAACTGGCGGCGATGGAAGGGCTGTACGATGGAAAAGAAGGAGCAGGGTTGGTCGGGATAGGTTTCCTGAACAGCAAAGAAAAAAGGGACGGCGGAGAGGTTTTCGCATTCAAGTTCGAGATGCCCAAGGTTCTTTCCTGGATGGCCTTTGGAGATGCCGGTCACTTTGTGGCCGGGATCAATGACTTCTCAAAGGGCAATCCGGGCTGGGGAATTCTCTCAACCGGGGACAAAATTGAGAGAGGTAAAGTCGCCCGGCAGCTCCTGACTGACTATAAAAACGCCTCTGCATCCGGTAACCTGGCCAAGACGGACAGCATCAGGCGGATTTTCGATGAGCCGGCATTCAGGGATAACTATTTCCGGTATTTCGGTTACGGATTCGACGACGACCTGAACTATTACATACCCAACGTACCCCTGACATTCTACAGTTTTCACATCATGGTCATCCTGGGCTTTGGGTTTGTCTTGTTTTTCGCCTTTTTCCTGTTGTTCTCGTTCAAAGGGACCCTCCCGGAGCGGAAATTCTGGCTTAAACTGGCACCCTGGATCATACCCCTGGCTTACGTGGCGTCCGAATCGGGCTGGATAGTTGCTGAGCTGGGACGCCAGCCCTGGACCATCCAGGACCTGCTTCCCACCGTGGCTGCCGTAACCAGGATAGATGCCACCAGTGTCATGGTGACCTTCATATTGTTTGCGGTGACTTTCACGATACTGGCCGTTGCCGAAATCAGTATCATGCTCAAGGCTATTAAAAAAGGACCGGTTAATCACGGAGGAACCAAGTAATGTTCGAATCCCTGTCACATCTTGCATTGCAGCATTATTGGTGGATCATCATATCCGTTCTGGGCGGTGCCCTGGCTTTCCTGATGTTCGTCCAGGGAGGCCAAACCCTGATCCGGCATCTGGGCAAAAACGAAACCGAACGTTCCCTGCTGGTCAACTCACTGGGCAGAAAATGGGAATTTACATTCACAACCCTGGTTACATTCGGGGGTGCCTTTTTTGCCTCTTTCCCCCTCTTTTATGCAACCAGCTTCGGCGGGGCATACTGGGTATGGATATTGATCCTCTTTGCCTTTATCATACAGGCCGTGTCTTATGAATTCCGGTCGAAAGCCGGGAATTTCCTGGGCAAGAGAACCTATGAAACCTTTTTGCACATCAATGGCCTGATGGCCACCCTATTGATCGGAATGGCGGTGGGGACCTTTTTTACGGGTTCGGAATTCTCAGTCAATGAAATGAACCAGGTGACCTGGGAAGGCCCGGCCAGGGGACTGGAGGCTGCCCTCAATGTCGAGAACCTGGCCCTCGGACTGTCGGTGCTGTTCCTGTCGAGGGTGCTCGGAGCCCTCTATTTCCTGAGCAACCTCGATGAAGCGACGATCCTGACGCGGGCTAAAAGGCACCTTCTGATCAATTCCATTCTCTTTCTGGCCGTTTTCGTATTTTTCCTGATCAGGCTCATGCTGATGGATGGATTTGCCTTTCATCCGGATACCGGCGAGGTTTTCATTGAGAAAAGCAGATACTTGCATAACTACCTGGAAATGCCGGTGGTGCTGACCCTACTGGTCGCGGGGATTCTCGGTGTATTACTGGGGATCGGATCCACCCTTCTGAAAAATTCAACCAGGGGTATCTGGTTCGCCGGTCCCGGAACTTTCCTGGTGGTTCTGAGCCTGTTCCTGGTTGCCGGGTTGAACGACACGTCCTTTTATCCTTCGACCTATGACCTTCAATCATCCCTGACCATCGTAAATGCTTCATCAAGCAGGTTTACACTCAAGGTGATGTCTTATGTGTCTTTATTGATCCCTGTTGTGATCGCTTACATGGCTTATTCCTGGTGGTCCATGGACCGCAGGAAGATCACACGCGAGGAACTGCAAACTGAAGACCACGTTTATTGAACCGTGATGCGTGATGCGTGCTGCGTGACGTGATCAGGGAGCTTCAGGAACCGGGTTTCGGGCGTACCTGGGACAGCCTGGCCTCGAGGATCGCACCGTAGAGTATGTAGACGGGAACGACCAGGAAAAGGCCGTTAAACCTGAAAAGGATTACCAGGAGAACGGCCATCAGGAGGAACAAATAGGTGAACCGGTTTTGTTTCCAGGAGAATCCATTGATTTTGAGGGAGTACAGCCTTATCGGGCTGATCATGAGAAACGAGACCAGGATGGCGTAAACCGGGATGAAGAGGCCTGATTCAAGCCAGGTCACCAGGAAAGAATCGGGCTGATAGGTCAGGATCAGCGGGAGTGCCAGTACCATGAGGCCGTTTGCGGGCACAGCCAGGCCGATGAAACAATGAGCCTGACGTTCATCGATATTGAAATTAGCCAGCCGCAGGCCGGCGAAGACAGGCAGGATGAAAGGTACCAGGCTTATCAGCAGCTGCCCGGCAGGCATCTGTAAACCAAACGGCTCCCGTGGAATGAGCTCCTGCTGAATGCCAAAAAGCAGGGTAGCCGGGGCAAGGCCGAAGGTGATCACATCAGCCAGGGAATCAAGTTCCTTGCCCAGGGGCGACTGGGCTTTCAACAACCTGGCTATCGTCCCGTCCGACAGATCGAAGAGGAAACCCAGGAGGATCAGCAAACCCGATTCCCTGAGATAGCCAGTGAGGGCCAGGGGCACGGCCAGGGAACCCGACAGGAGATTAAGGGAAGTCAGTGCATTCGGTAAGTGCTTGAGCAGGTTTCTCATCGGGAAGTTTGACGATTGTTTCAGGCAATAAATCAGGGTAAAAATAGTTAGAAAACTTAGATTCCTTAATTTAGGCCACGAATGCACAACTTTCGTCTGAACCGGTTCCTTCTCTTTGTGTTAGCTTTGGCTTCTCCGGCATTGCCTTTGACCGGTCAGGTCAAATATTCCAACGAGTTCCTTTCATTGGGGACAGGTGCCCGCCTGATGGGCATGGGAGGTGCCGGAACCGCCTTCGTCGACGACGTGACCGCCGGTTACTGGAATCCTTCAAGGCTGCTCCTCGTTCCCGGGAAAGCGGATATCGCGCTCATGCACTCGGAATATTATGCAGGACTGGCAAAATACGATTACGGCGGTTTCGCTTTTAAACCGGATCAGCGCAGCGCTATCGGGATTTCTCTGCTCCGGTTTGCAGTAGATGACATCCCGAACACCCTGGAGCTCATTGATCAGGAGGGGAATATCCGGTATGACAGGATTTCCACCTTTTCGACGGCCGATATGGGGATTCTGGCTTCCTATGCCAGGAAAACCGGAATACCCGGTTTGAATGTAGGGGGTAACCTGAAAGTGATATACCGTCATACGGGTGGTTTTGCCAGGGCATGGGGTTTTGGTTTGGATGTTTCAGCCAGTTATTCCGTTAAGGGATGGGAACTATCCGTTATGGCCCGCGACATCACCGGAACTTTCAATGCCTGGAGCTTTAATGAAGAACTCCTGCAGGAGGCTTTTGAGATGACCGGCAACGAGATGCCTGGGAATTCCCTTGAAATCACCGTGCCAAGGATCCTATTGGCGGGTTCGAGGTTATTCAGGCTGAGCGACAAGTTATCCCTCGGTGCTGCCCTGGATGTCCACCTGACGTTTGATGGCAGGAGGCATGTACTACTGCCGGCCGGATTT
Organism: uncultured Porphyromonadaceae bacterium; assembly: GCA_964547475.1. GTDB lineage: Bacteria > Bacteroidota > Bacteroidia > Bacteroidales > UBA12481 > UBA12481. Next base: position 104,468 of record CAZJNQ010000001.1, on the reverse strand, counting down.
TTGGGGATCGACCCCTATGCCGGTGCTGAACTTCGTTACGACGACTGGCTGTTCGTCAGGCTGGGAGCCGGTAATTTCCAGTGGGTTCCCGGGCTCAGCGGAAAGAATAATCTTACCCTTCAGCCGGCCCTCGGCCTGGGAATTCAGTACAAAGGCTTTTTTATCGACTATGCCCTCAACGGTTTTGGCGATGTCTCCCTGGCACGCTATTCCAACCTGCTTTCCCTCAGGTACTGTATAAAATAAAAAAACCCCGGATGCCGGGGTTTTTATCCAGAGTGGTTCCGATAATTACTTTTTCTCTCCTGTCCCGGCAGCTGCATTGCCCTTGCAGGATGCGGCTTCCTTACAGGTGGCGGCGCAATTCTTTTCTCCGCAGGAGGCTTTAACAGCACCGGTTGAATGAACCTGGCAGTTTGCTTTTGCAGCTTCGGTACAATGAGCTTTACAGTTGGCTTTTTCAGCCTCGGTGCAATTGGCTTTACAATTGGCTTTTTCGGCCTCGGTGCAACAAGCTGCGGTTTCAGCTTTTTTAGCCTTGGAAGCCTTCTTTTTGTCCTTATCAACTGTGATGATCTTGACGGCTACATCGGCAGGCATGGTCAGCGCCGGGGCTGCATAAACAGCTACGAAAGCCAGCAGGGAGAAAACGATAAAAAATCTTTTCATTGTTATTCGGTTAAATTTTTGTTGGTACGAAGATAGGGGTCAATCAAGGTACGTTGTTGTTAAGGAAACGTTAAAGATGTAAAATTCACTGTTGCCATTCGGCAACCGGTGTGACCCGGCCCCGGGTCCTGTCACCGGGACTGACCAGGACCCTGGCGTTTGCCGGGAAGAAAAGATCCACCCTCGAGCCGAATTTGATGAATCCCAGCTCACCGCCCTGTTGTACCGGCAGGCCTGGTTTCGGATAGGTAATAACCCTTCTTGCCATCACTCCTGCTATTTGCCGGACCATCACCTGGTGGCCTTGCTCGCATTCGATGACCAGAGTACTTCGCTCGTTGTGGTCTGACGATTTAGGGTGTTTGGCAAACAAATGCGTTCCGGGATTGTATTTCTGGTACCGGATGTATCCCGAAAGCGGGATCCAGTTTACATGCACGTTTCCGCCCGACATGAAAATCGAAACCCGGGTACGGTAATCGCCGAAGAACTCACCAACGAAGATTTCATCAACCGAAAGAATGGTCCCGTCAGCCGGGGCGATGATCTTCCCGTCCCCTACAGGAGACGGCCGTTTGGGAAGCCTGAAAAACCAGGAAACGAAAGCAGTCATCAGCACTGAGACAACCAGGCTGATCCACAGTCCGATCCCATGAATCCCCGAGAGCCACAGGACCAGGTTTAAGATGACCAGCAGGGCGACAATGCCGGCCAGTGTTTTAATTCCTTCCCGGTGTATCGGTAACATCATTGGATATAGATCAGAACATAAACAGCAACAACGGCAAAGAGGAAACTGTCGAACCGGTCAAGCAAGCCTCCGTGGCCGGGCATGAATTTGCCTGAATCCTTCAAGCCCGCTGCCCTTTTAAATGCTGATTCGACCAGATCACCTAAAGTTCCGGCAAGAATGATGGCCAGGGTCAGGAGCCATGCCCAGTTCGCGGGTATGTCCGGAACCAATGGCCGTATCAGCCAGGAAGCAAGCAGCGAGAAGGCCAGCCCTCCGGCCAAGCCTTCCCATGTTTTCTTCGGGGAGATCCTGGGGAACATCTTGTGCCGGCCGATCAGCATTCCGGTTATATAGGCACCGGTATCATTAAGCCAGATGATGGCAAAGAGGAAAAGGGCCACCTGGTAGTCAAATCCTTCTTTGTAGGGATGAAAAACCAGTCCATTCATGAGGCTGACCGGAATTGCGACATACAGGATGCCAAGGAAAGTAACCGCAAGTGGCAGCAGGGTATCGGCTTTTTTCCCGAACATGGGCATGGAGAACAATATCAGGGCAATAACGGGGAGAAGAAGGAAGATTTTCCCTGATATATCAAGATAATTGACCAGGAAAAATAATACGAACAGGATGATACCGAAGGCAATCCCCGGGATGGCCATCGGTTTGTGCTCCGTATCCCTGAAAAAACCGTAGAATTCCACCAGACCCTTGATCAGGATCAGGACGAAGACGGCCAGAAAAACCAGGGGATGGATCGTGACCGATCCTATCATCAGGGCTGCAAACGTCAGCCCCGACGCAGTCCGTATGAGGAATTCCTTCAAAATGATACTTCCTTCAGGATCGCGGTGGCTTTCTCAGCATCCGCATCCTGGGTGTAAATCTCAAATGCGCCAAAGGCCTGATAAGAGCTGTCACGCTTGTTGATGATAACAGCGGTGATACCCTCCTCTTCAAGGATCTGCTTTGCCATTTCCGCCCGGTAGCGCAAATTAAGGGTGTAAACCAGAGTCCAGCCTTTTTTCATTTTCACTGATCATTTAAAAGAAAGACGTACAGTTCCCTGGGTCCGTGTGCGCCCATCACCAGGGTTTTCTCAATATCGGCTGTCCGGCTCGGGCCCGTGATCAGGGAAACCTGCGAAGGCATCTCTCCGTACTTTCCTTTGATGGCAGAGAGGGCTTCGCGCAACTCGTTGACCATCTGGCTTGTGCGACCGATTATAATGTGAACCGGAGCATGGGCGAAAATACGGCGTCCGCAACCCTGGGCCGATGAAACCATGACGCTGCCGGTTCTGGCGACCAGGTATTCGCAACCGGTAACGGCTGCCTGCGCCTCATCGATCTTCGAAAAATCATCAAAGGAAGGGATCCCGGCCTTTTTAAGGATATCCCGGATCGCCGGTTCGGCGCAGAAGATCTTGCCCCAGGTCTGTTCGTGAAACAGGATCCGTAAGGCCAGTGTGAGTTCTTTGTTATTGGGGCAATAAGCAAATTTGCCTTTTACCAGGGTCAGATTGCGGGCAAAAGCCAACTCAGGAGGATCCTCGAAGTCATCCTGGTACTGGCTTGAATCAGTGACGGGTTTCGGGAAAGACGTTTTAAGGCGTGCTTCCTGTCCGGTGCGTGCAGCCCGTATTTTTTCAAGAATGATCTTTCTCGAATCTTTGTCTTCCATCATTCCTAATTACGCTTCCGGTTTGGTCGGAGAGAGCATGTCAGGCTTGTGGCCTTTCCTGGGACCCAGAACCCGTTCCAGGTCCTCTGCAAAAAGAACTTCCTTCTCCAGGAGCTTTTCGGAAATCTCCTTGTGCTGGTCACGATGCTCTACCAGGATCCCCTTGGCGCAGTTGTATGCCTCATCGATGATCTTTTTGGCTTCGGCATCGATAAGTTCTGCAGTTTTCTCACTGTAAGGCTTGCTGAAGCTGAAATCACCCTGTCCGGAAGAATCGTAAAAACTGACCTTCCCGATCTTTTCGCTCATTCCGAAAAATGTAACCATCGCATAGGCCTGTTTGGTCACCCTTTCCAGGTCGTTCAGCGCTCCGGTCGAGACCTTGCCGAAGCAGAGTTCTTCAGCGGCCCGGCCGGCCAGTGCAGAGGCCATCTCATCGAGGATTTGCTCACGGGTGGTAAGTTGTCTTTCTTCCGGGAGATACCAGGCTGCCCCCAGGGCTTTTCCACGCGGCACAATGGTGACCTTCACCAAGGGTTGGGCGTATTCCAGGAGCCAGCTGACAGTGGCATGACCGGATTCATGATAAGCCACCGCTTTCTTCTCATCGAAGGAGATGATCTTGTTTTTCTTTTCCAGGCCTCCGATAATGCGGTCAACTGCGTCCAGAAAATCCTGCTTTTCGACCATCTTCTTCCCCCCCCTGGCAGCGATCAGGGCCGATTCGTTACAGACATTCGCGATATCCGCTCCGCTGAAACCGGGAGTTTGCTTGGCAAAAAACTCAATATCCAGTTCAGGATCATATTTGACGCTCCGGAGATGAACCTTGAAGATCTCCCTGCGCTCATTCAGGTCGGGCAATTCCACGTGGATCTGGCGGTCAAACCGTCCGGCCCTCAGCAGAGCCTTGTCCAAAATATCCGCACGGTTTGTCGCAGCCAGTATGATAACCCCTGAATTGGAGGCGAAACCATCCATTTCGGTCAGCAGCTGGTTCAGGGTATTTTCCCTTTCATCATTCGATCCGAAATTAGGGTTCCTGCCGCGTGCGCGACCGATGGCATCAATCTCATCGATGAACACGATGCAGGGTGCCTTTTCCTTGGCCTGCTTGAACAGGTCACGTACACGCGAAGCACCCACCCCGACGAACATTTCGACAAAGTCGGATCCCGACATGGAAAAGAATGGAACATTGGCTTCCCCGGCCACTGCTTTGGCGAGCAGGGTTTTCCCGGTTCCGGGAGGACCCACCAGGAGCGCGCCCTTGGGAATCTTACCCCCGAGCTGCGTGTATTTCTGGGGGCTCTTGAGGAATTCCACAATCTCCATCACCTCGGTCTTGGCTTCCTCCAAACCGGCAACATCCTTAAATGAAACATTGATGTTGTCCTCCTCCTTGTTGAATATTTTGGCCTTGCTTTTCCCTACGTTGAATATGTTTCCTGCGCCACCACCTGCTCCCCCTCCTCCCGACACTCGCCGGAACATGAAAACATAAAAGGCGATAAGCAACAGAAAAGGCACGGTCCACTGCAGGATTCCCCAGAGGTAATTAGTCCTGTTGGCCGATGAATAATCCATCTGCAATTCCGGCGATAAGGTGGCATTGGCCTCTTCAAGCCTTTTATCGAAGATCTCCACGGTCGGAATCTTGTAAAAGAATTGTGGACCCCGCTCCGGTGCCGATCCCAGCCCGCGTTTGTATAAATCCTTGTACTTGGGAGCCGTAATACGGTCAGCCTTGATGTAAATCTCAAGCATCTCCTTGTTGATGACCACGAGCTTTTCAATATCACCCGGCCGGAGCATCTCTTCCTCAAACTGTTTCCAGGTAACTTCCTGCGGCTTGTTTCCGCGGTTGAACATGGTGATGGCCAGCACAGCAAGAAGAATCAAGCCATAGATCCAGCTGATATTGAATTTGGGTTTTTTCTGGGGCGAATCTCCCGGCTTTCCTTTGTTGACGGAAAAAAAACCTTGATTTCTTTTGCTGTTATTGTCTGCCATTTTTTCAGTTCTGTATGTGATTACCGTTTCCAATTCATGAATCCTGGCTCCTCCAATTATTATACCAACGGGAGAAGCAAAAGTTCAGGAATGATAATCAGTTCGGTGGCCGTCAGCCCATAGTTCCTCCAGATCATAAAAATCCCGGAAAGGTTTTTGGAAAACGTGGACAATTATATCACCATAATCCAGCAAGATCCAGTGGCTGTTTCCAAAACCTTCCCGATGGTAAGGTTTGAGGGCGAATCTGTCTCTGACTTCATCCTCGATACATTCCGCTATCGCCTTGACCTGCACCGTGGAGGCAGCATGAGTGATCAGGAAAGAACCGCATATGGTTGTGTTCAAATGTGCAAGGTCAAGACCTGTAATCGATTCTCCCTTTTTTGACCTGATGGCTTCGATAATGGTTTCTCTCAAAATTTCCTGATTCAATGCGGTTTTTCCTCCAGTCATGGTACTCAATTTCTGCGTCCCCGGGCAGATCGTGCGTTTTTGGTAAATTTACTCAGTTAATCGGGCTTCCATGCAACCAATAACAAAGATATTTAAGAAAAGGCTGAAATCCACCAACCTGTATGCCGATAAGCTGGTATCCTCCGGCCGGCTCAAGGAACCGGCCTGGATCCGGACTGACGACCAGTTCGCCGGGAAAGGCCAGGGTGATCATGCCTGGGTCAGCGAACCGGGAAAGAACTTGACTGGCTCACTGGTTCTCTTTCCACAGGGATTGTCCGGATCGGATCAATTTGTCATCTCGATGGTATTGTCGCTGGCTGCGGCCGACTTTCTGGAGCTGTTTCTGGACAATGTCAGCATTAAATGGCCAAATGATCTCTATGCCGGGAACAGGAAAATTGGCGGTATCCTTATCGAAACGGCCATCATGGGCTCCTCGGTCAAATATGCCGTATTGGGCATTGGGCTCAATATCAATCAGACCGTATTCCCGTCTGACCTGCCCAATCCGGTGTCACTAACATTGCTGAGCGGCACCACCTTCGTTCTGGACGAGCTTGAAGATCTTTTCCTGGAATCCTTCAGGAACCGCTACCGGATGATCGAACAAAACCAGTTGACCCTTATCAGACAGGAATATCTGAAGAGATTATACCGTTTCAGGGAATTTGCTCCCTATCATTCGGGAGGCAAATGGTTCAGGGCGAAAATAACTGGCATCAGCCGTTTTGGTCACCTGGTCCTGGAAGATGAAAACGGTAAGGTCCGGGAATTTGCATTCCAGGAAGTGGATTTTATTTATTGAAATTCTCCGGATCTTCGCGCCACTTTTCCAACACTCGGAGCTGGCCGGGAGCAATGTACCCGGTCTGCAGCGCCAGCTCAAGCAGGCTGCTGTAATTACTGAGGGTTTCTAACTGACAGCCGGCTTGTTTGAAATGGGCTTCGGCTTCCGGAAACCCGTATGTAAAAATGGCCAGCATCCCTGCCACGGCAAGCCCGGCCTCTGATAAAGTCCGGAAGACCTGAAGGCTGCTTCTACCGGTCGAGATCAGATCTTCAATGATGACTGTCTTCATCCCGGCCGAAAAGGATCCTTCTATCTGATTTCCCAGACCGTGGGATTTTGCTTCCGAACGGACATAAACAAATGGAAGATTCAGAGAGTCTGCCACCAGGGCTCCGAGGGCAATAGCTCCCGTTGCGACTCCGGCGATCAGTTCAGTACCGGGATAGTCCTGCCGGATCCGCAGGACAAATTCATCCCGGATCGTTTTACGCACTTCCGGGAAGGACAGGATTTTGCGGTTGTCACAGTAAATCGGCGATTTCCACCCTGATGCCCATGTAAACGGCTGATCAGGAGATAGTTTGACCGCCTTGATCTGCATGAGAAGCGAGGCGACCAGTTTTGCAGTGTCCATCATGGCCCGAAAATACGAAGTTTATCCAACCCCCGGAAATACGTCAATCAATGATCAGGTTATCAGGCAAAAACTGGCGTGCATCTCCGCCAAACCTGAGTATCTCGCGAACTATGCCGGAGTTGATCGGGGTGTATTCAGGGATAGTCAGCAGGAAAACGGTTTCCACCTCCGGATTCATTTTACGGTTGATCTGGGCAATGGCCCTTTCATATTCAAAATCCGCAGCCGTTCTCAGTCCCCTTAAAATGTAGCGGGCTCCGGCTTTCCGACAGTAATCCACGGTCAGGCCGCTGTATGTGTCGACCTCGATTCCGGGCACTTGCCCATACAACTTTTTGATCATCTTAACCCGCTGGTCCAGCGTAAAGAAGCTTTCCTTCTGTGAATTGTTTCCAATGGCAATGATGATCTTGTCGAAAAGGGGCCGTGACCGGCTGATCACGTTTTCATGTCCTTTTGTAAAAGGATCGAATGTACCTGGGAAAACTGCAATCTTTTGCATGATCAATGACATTTACTGCAAAATTAGGATACTCTCCGGATCAACCGTCTTACGCAAACGCCGATACATCCTCTGCCGTTATCTCCTGTCCTCCCAGGATGATCAGGCGCTCGATCACATTGCGGAATTCTCTTATATTTCCGGTCCAGGGCATGCTTTTCAGCTGATCCAGCGCCTCATTGCTGATCTGCTTGATCCCCATGCCCATTTCTCCGCAGATCTGCTCAATGAAATAGCTGGCCAACCGGGGTATGTCGTCTGTCCTCTCGCTCAGTGAGGGCACATGAATGATGATCACGCTCAAACGGTGGTACAAATCCTCCCGGAACCTGTTTTCATGGATCTCCTCTTTCAGGTTTTTATTGGTAGCGGCAATCACCCTGACATCCACTGCGATATCCTTGTCGCCGCCCACCCGGGTGATCCGGTTTTCCTGAAGGGCGCGCAGTACTTTTGCCTGGGCTGACAAGCTCATGTCACCCACCTCGTCCAGGAAGAGAGTCCCTTTATCAGCCAGTTCAAACTTTCCTTTTCGCTGTTTGATGGCCGAGGTGAAAGAACCTTTCTCATGGCCGAAAAGTTCGCTTTCGATGAGCTCCGATGGAATCGCGGCACAGTTAACCTCCACAAACTCCCCTCCGGAGCGGTTGCTCAGGTCATGCAACTGGCGGGCAACCAATTCCTTGCCGGTTCCGTTGCCGCCGGTTATCAGGATCCTGGCATCCGTCGTGGCCACCCGGGCGATCATCTCCTTAACCTTAAGCATGGCCGGCGAGTCACCGACCATTTCGTACTTCTTCCCAACCCTTTTTTTCAGGATCCTGGTCTCCGTCAGGAGACTGGTCTTGTCCATGGCATTCCTGATAGTGATCATCAGGCGATTCAGATCGAGAGGTTTTTCAATAAAATCATAGGCCCCCTTTTTGATGGCTTCAACCGCCGAATCCACCGTGCCATGGCCGGATATCATGATAACCTGCAAATCGCGGGTTTGCTCGAAGATCTTTTGCAAAACCTCCAGCCCGTCCATTTTGGGCATCTTGATATCGCATAAAACTATATCATAATGATTGTCCCTGATCATCTCCAGGCCGGCCAGGCCGTCTTCAGCCAGATCGACCTGGTGGCTTTCGTATTCCAGGACCTCCTTCAGAGTATTCCTGATACTCCTCTCGTCATCAATAACCAGGATCGCCGCCATCCTATCTTAATTCTTATACCTGATCCATTTCCAAAGTTCAGCATAATTAACCTTTTTCCCATACATGAGGATTCCTGTACGGTAAATCTTTCCTGCCATCCAGATCGATCCCAGAAAAGTCAGCACCAGAAACAGGGCTGAAAGGCCAAGCTGCCAGTAAGGCACCCCGTAAGGGATCCTGGCCATCATGACAATGGGCGAGGTCAGCGGAATGATAGAAAACACGACCGATATTGTGCTGTTGGGCGTTTGCATGGCATTGATCATCACCAGCAAGCCCAGGATCACGGGTATGGTGATGGGAAGCATGAATTGCTGGGTATCGGTCTCATTATCAACCGCAGAACCCACGGCAGCGTAAAGAGAGGCATAGAGCAGGTAACCTCCGATGAAAAAGAAAATAAAACAGGCAATAATCAGTGCGAAGTTCACTGTTTCAAACTTGGTGGTGATATCATCGAACACCTTCTGGAACTGGTTTGCATCCACGTTGGCATTCAGGCCCGGCTGGTTCGATTGCATCAGGTTCTGGGTGATGGAGGTTGCAGCCTTGCCGTTGTCAGCCAGCAGGATACCTTTCGCACCATAGAAAAGCCCGAATGAAAGGGCTATCCAGATAATGAACTGGGTAAGCCCTACCAGGGCGATGCCGATGACCTTACCCATCATGAGCTGGAATGGCTTGACTGAAGAGATGATGACCTCCACGATGCGGCTGGTTTTCTCTTCCATCACACCCCGCATGACCTGGGCTCCGAACATGAAGATGAACATGTACATCAGGAAACCCGAAATATACCCTATGACCGATACGATCTCGGCTGAGCCTTCCTTTTCCTCACCACTGCTGGTCCACTGGATGGTATCCACCCCGATCCGGGTCTTGATCCGTTCCATGATGTCCAGCGGGACATTCTCGTTTTTCAGCTTGATCTGGGTGAAGAAGTTCTTGAGGGCATCCGAGATATGGTTGCTGACGTTCATGGTGGTCTGCTGGTTTGAATAAAGCTGGACCCGGCTTGTAACGAGCACGTTTTCAGGAATGTAGAGGATGGCATAATAGCCGCTCTGTCCGAAATTCTTTTTCAGGGTTTCAAGGTCCGAATCCTCGATATATTCAAACTTCATGTATTCGGTCTGTGGAATGGTGCCTTCCGTTATATTCGTCTTATCCAGGACCGCAATGATTTTTTCCTGGTTATCCTCCTTGGTTGCCAGATACCCCGGAATGAAGATCAGGGCAACCATAAGGATAGGGGTCAGGATGGTCATGATCAGAAATGATTTCTTCCTTACCCGGGTCAGGTATTCGCGTTTGACGATCAGGCTTATTTTACTCATGGCTTCGGGTTTTAGTTTTGCTGGTTCCGGTTGGTTTCCTCGACGACACGGATAAAAATGTCATTCATCCCGGGGATCATCTCATCAAAGGAAACGATCTCGACTGCTTCATTGATCGTTGCGATCAGGTTGCGCAAAGGTTCCTGGTCATTCTTTTTTATGACCAGATGTTTGATTTCGCCCCGGGTAAGCTCTTCCGTCAAGACAACATGGGAATTCAGGGCGCTCTTGAGTTTCTCCGGTTCCCCACGGAAACGGATTTCGTAGGAATCCGGCTTAAAACGGTTCCTGACTTCGTCAATCGGCCCGTTGAGGATGGTTTTTCCCTTGTTGATCAGCGCAATGTGATCACATAATTCCTCAACGGATGCCATGATATGGGTTGAAAAAATAATGGTCGTCCCTTGATCCCTGAGCCTGAGGATCTCCTGTTTCACCAGGTTGGTATTGATGGGATCGAATCCTGTAAAGGGTTCGTCAAAGATCAGCAGCTTCGGTTCGTGCAAAACGGTAATGATGAACTGGACTTTCTGCTGCATTCCTTTGGAGAGTTCCTCCACCTTTTTATCCCACCAGGTCTGGATCTCGAATTTTTCAAACCAGTATTTCAGTTTCTTCAGCCCGTCGATCCGGGTCATCCCTTTCAGTTGCACCAGGTACAGGGCCTGTTCCCCAACCTTCATTTTTTTGTAAAGCCCGCGTTCCTCGGGGAGGTATCCGATCTGGTCAATATCCCGGGTAGCCATTTTTCTGCCGAGAAAAATCACGGAACCCTGATCCGGAGCAGTAATCTGGTTAATGATCCGTATCAGGGTGGTCTTGCCCGCACCATTCGGTCCCAGAAGGCCGAATATACTTCCTTCCGGCACCTGGACGTTGACACGGTCGAGGGCCAGGTGATTGGCAAATTGTTTCACAATATCACTCGCCTGGAGAAAATCACTCATGTTTTTTGGTTTTTATTGTCAGTTTGACTCAGGGAAATCCTTAATGTTACAGCCCGATGATCCGGCCCCCGGCTCAATCATACATTTCTTTCATTTTTCTGAAAGCGCTCTTCTCAGCATGGGTCGGTTTGGGGGTAAAATTATCGGAGCGCGAAAGATCTTCCATAAGTTTTTTTTCGTCGCGCGAAAGGCTTCGCGGTATCCAGACATTGATCCTGACCAGCAGGTCGCCTTTGCCGTAACCGTTCAGGTTTGGGACGCCTTTGCCCCGGAGGCGCAGGATCTTGCCCGATTGGGTTCCTGCCTCTATTTTTACCTTCACTTTTCCGTCAATGGTGGGAATCTCCACGGTCGATCCCAGGGAGGCTTCCGGTACAGATATAAAGAGATTGTAAACCAGGTCGTTGCCATCTCTGACGAGTTCAGCATGCTCCACTTCTTCAACCACTATAAGAAGATCTCCGCTGGCACCACCGCGCCGGGCAGCATTGCCCTTGCCCGACATGGACAATTGCATTCCGTTCTGAACACCGGCGGGTATATTGATCCTGATCACCTCTTCCCCCTGGATGGTCCCTTCTCCGTAACAGGATGTGCACTTGTGGGTTATGATCCTGCCTTCACCCCCGCAGGCGGGGCAGACGGAGGTTGTCTGCATCTGTCCGAGAAAAGTGTGCGTTACCCTTGAAACCTGGCCCCGTCCGTTGCAGGTGGAGCAGGTGGAATAGGAAGAGCCATGGGCAGCCCCCGTTCCATGGCATGATTCACAGGCCACACTTTTATTGACCTTGATCTTTTTTTCAGCTCCTTTGACGACCTCCTCCAGGGTCAGCTTGACCTTGACCCGCAGGTTTGAACCCCGGTTGACCTGCTGCTGCCTGCCCCTTGAGGAGGAACCAAATCCCCCGAAACCGAAATCACTGAATATATCACCGAAATGAGCGAAAATATCCTCGATATTCATTCCTCCGGCTCCGAACCCTCCACTGCCCGCATTCCCCAGCCCGGCATGACCGAACTGATCGTAACGGGCTTTTTTGTCTGCATCGGAGAGGACCTCGTAGGCTTCAGCCGCTTCCTTGAACTTCTCCTCGGCATCTTTGTTGCCTGGATTCTTGTCAGGATGCCACTTCATGGCCTGCTGACGGTAAGCTTTTTTTATCTCCTCGGAGGTCGCATTTTTTGAAACCCCCAATACCTCGTAGTAATCTCTTTTTGCCATGATTCTGGATCAGCGGTTTATTCCCCAACCACCACTTTCGCGAATCGAATGACCCGGTCGTGCAAGTAATAACCTTCCTGGATGACCTCCACCACTTTGCCTTTCTGATTCGGGTCGGTAACAGGCAGGGTTGTCACAGCTTCATGAATGTCACTGTTGAACTCCTGGTTCAGGCTGCTGATGGGTACCACCCCGTTTTGCTTGAGAAAATCAGTGAAATTACTGTATATTAATTCAATTCCTGCCTTAACAGCTTCTATTTCAGTGGTTTCACGAATGGAAACCATGGCACGATCCAGATTATCGATAACCGGCAGGATTTTGGACAAAATGTTCTCACCTCCGAATTTAGCGAGCTCCATTTTGTCTTTCAGGCTTCTCTTCCGGAAATTGTCAAAATCGGCAGAGAGCCGGAGATATCTGTCATTCAATTCATTAATTTGATTTCGTAGCTCCTCGGTCTCTTTCTTATGCCCGGCAGTGACTGTTTTTTTCTTTTTTGAACTGTCTGCAGGCTGCCCTTCGGTCCCAGCCTGTTGCTGGTTCACTTCATCCTGATTCTTTCCTTCAATATCCATAATGATTTCCGGTTATCTTATTTATTCAAAACGTGAAAAGGCAACCTCAAATCTTTTGCCAAGGGGATCCGGGCGACAAATTGGCAGGGCTTGCCCTGGAAAGGTTATCCTCTCCGGATCCGGGCTCCGATGGCTTTCAAACGTTCGTCAATGGCCTGGTAGCCCCGGTCGATCTGGTCAATGTTGTGGATTACGCTGGTTCCTTCCGCACTCAGGGCCGCGATCAGAAGTGCCACCCCGGCCCGGATATCGGGAGAAACCATGGTTGAGGCACGCAGCGGAAGGGTACGGTCAAGGCCTATCACCGTAGCCCGGTGAGGATCGCAAAGGATGATCTGGGCTCCCATGTCGATCAGTTTATCCACAAAAAAAAGCCTGCTTTCGAACATTTTTTGGTGGATGAGCACAGATCCCTTGGCCTGGGTGGCAACGACGAGAAAGACGGAGAGCAGGTCTGGAGTCAGGCCCGGCCAGGGTGCGTCGGCGATCGTCATGATCGAACCATCCATGAAATTCTCAATCTGGTAATGTTCCTGGCGGGGTATGTGAAGATCGTCACCTCTGGCTTCGATCCGGATCCCCAGCCTTTCGAATGAGCGCGGGATCATGCCAAGGTTTTCGATACTCGCATTTCGAATGGTGATATCGGAACGGGTCATGGCCGCCAGTCCGATAAAGCTGCCGACTTCGATCATGTCGGGCAGGATGGTATGATCTGTCCCATGAAGGGTGTCAACCCCTTCAATGGCCAGGAGATTGGAACCGATCCCTTCCAGGCGGGCTCCCATCCGGGCCAGCATCAGGCAGAGCTGCTGTACATAAGGTTCGCAGGCGGCGTTAAACAGGGTCGTTCTTCCGGGAGTCAGGACTGCGGTCATGATGACATTGGCAGTCCCGGTTACTGAAGCTTCTTCAAGCAGCAGGTAGGCTCCTTTCATGTTCTTTCCGCTGATCAGGAACTGTTCCTTATCTGCCTGGTATTCAATCCGGGCTCCCAACCGGGCCAATCCATTGAAATGGGTATCCAGCCGCCGGCGTCCGATCTTGTCACCTCCGGGTTGAGGCATGGAAGCCTGCCCGTAACGGGCAACCAGGGGACCAACGAGCATGACCGATCCCCTCAACCGGGCAGCGGTTTTCCGGAACTCGTCGCTTGCCAGGTAGTCCGGGTCCACATGAGCTGCCCTGAAGGTCCACGTTCCGGTATCCAGCTGGTGCGTTTCGACACCGATTTCGGACAGGAGGAAGATCAGGTTCTTGACATCCAGAATGTCCGGAACGTTATGGATTGTAACCGTATCTTTTGTCAGAAGTGTTGCGCAGATAACCTGAAGGGCTTCGTTCTTGGCCCCCTGGGGTGTCAGGTCCCCGCACAAGGCTTGGCCACCTGTTATTTCAAAAAATGCCATATACGGCCCGGATCAAAATCGTTTTTTATGATTATGCATGGGTTTCCCGGCCGGTTTTTTTCGGGTGGAAACTGTTTTGGGAGGAAGTTCCTTGACTTCAGCCAGGATGGTGCCTGCCGGGAGGGTAAGCCTTCCTCCGGACAGCTCGCTCAAGGAATCAAGGATGATTTCATCGGTGACGTTGTCCTTGTTCCAGGTGAGATAAGAGAGCTTCATGTGATTGGCAATCTGGCGCGTGAAATCCTGTCTCCTTTCCTCGTCCGGGATCTCCAGGGCTTTTTCGATCATGCCTTCCACGATCTTGCCAAAATGCCTGATCTTGATTTTGGTGAATGGGTAGGGAACCCGCTCCGGCTTTCCCTGGAAATGATCCATCGTGGGAACATCAAAAGGGGAATCGATATCCAGTTTGAAATCAGCAATCAGATGAAGATGATCCCATAGTTTATGCTTGTAGTCGCGATTGTCCCGCAGGGTGGGATTGATATTTCCCATCACCTGGATGATGGTGTTGGCTGCCAGGTTTCTTTCTTCGCGATCCTGTAGGGTGATGGCATGATCCACCATTTCCTGGATGATTCTCCCGTATTCGGGCATCCGCAGCCTTTTCAGCTTATTGTTATATTCCATGAATGGGTCACTCAATGGTGACAAAGGTAGCTATTTTTCCCAGACTTCAGGAACCGGCGATTTTCAGCCGCGCAAATTTGAGCAACAGTTGCTTATGGCCTGAATCCTTAAAGAAAACAGTGGCTTTCCGGCTTGTGCCTTCCCCTTCAATCTGCAACACTTTTCCCGGCCCGAACCGCGGATGGATTACAGCCATGCCCGTCTGGATCCGGTCCGGATCGTCCGGTTCAAAATCCGGCTCTTCCCTTAACCCGGCTGAAGCCTTGCTTTTGGCCGGGATCAGCCGCCGTAACGGGGGACGAATCAAGGGAAGGTCCTGTTCCTCATCCCCGGCCGGCGAGCGCTCCACCGTTTTTAACTGGTTTCCGGCGAATCTTACATAGCGGGGATCAATCTCCCTCAGGAAGCGGCTGGGCCGGCAATTGGCCAGATTGCCCCAGCGGTAGCGTGTCCTGGCATGGGTGATCATGACCTTTTTCATGGCCCGGGTTATGGCCACATAAAAAAGCCTGCGCTCTTCCTCGATTTCCTTCGCGGTTCCTGTCGAAAACTGCGAAGGAAACAGGTCTTCCTCCAAACCGGCAACAAAGACATACCCAAATTCCAGTCCTTTGGCTGAATGGACCGTCATCAGGCTGACCTTTTCGCGATCTTCCGGTTTATCAGTATCCTGATCGGTCAACAACGATACATTCTGGAGAAAGAAATCAAGTCCGCTGAGATCTCCGTTTTCACTTTCCTGGTTGCCCTGGTCAACGAATTCCCGGATGCCATTGACCAGTTCCTGTATGTTCTCGAATTTACTGAGTCCTTCGGGAGTCCGGTCATACCGGTATTCTTCGAGTATCCCGGTTCCCTGGATCACCTTCATGGCCAGTTCATAAGCATCAACCGTTCCGGCCAGACGGCTGTATTCTTCAATCAGGCTTCGGAATTGAGTGAGCTTCTGAGTGGTTCCCCGGTTGAACAGCGGAACAAATGCAACAGGATCGCCCAGTACGTTCCAGAGAGGAACACCGGCCAGATCGGCTGCTTCCGATAAACGGTCAAGGGTGGTTTTTCCGATCCCACGGGCCGGGTAATTGATGATCCGCCTTAGAGATTCGTCATCCCGGTGGTTCAGTATCAGCCTGAAGTAAGCCAGGATATCCTTGATCTCCTTTCTTTGGTAGAAAGAGATGCTCCCGTAAATTTTATAAGGAATATTCTGCTTTCTGCAGGCTTCTTCGATCACCCGGGATTGAGCATGGGTCCTGTACAAAACGGCACAATCACAAAATTCAACCTGCTCGCTGAGATGAAGATCCAAAATCCGGTTTGAGATCAGAAAACCCTCCTCCTGGTCAGTCAGGGTTTGCACGATCTCTACCGGTTCCCCCGGTTCATTGGCTGACCATATTTCTTTTGGAATCCTGCCCAGATTTTTTGTGATCAAGCTGTTGGCAGCTTCAACAATGGTCCGGGTTGAACGGTAATTCTGCTCCAGCTTAAATATCTTGTACTCCGGGTAATCATTCCGGAAATTCAGGATATTCTCAATCCTGGCTCCACGAAAGGAATAGATGCTCTGCGAATCGTCACCGACAACACAAAGGTTGTGGTGGATGCCTGCAATCTGATTGACGATGGAGTATTGCACATAGTTTGTATCCTGGTATTCATCCACCAGGACGTACCGGAATTGCCCCTGGTAATGCTTCAGTATGTCAGGCCTGTTTGTGAAAAGCAAGTGGGTGTTCAGCAGGAGGTCGTCGAAATCCATGGCCCCTGCATTTCTGCAACGCCGGGCATAGGTCAGGTATATGTTCCCGATTTCGGGACGGCGGAACGATTGGTCAGCAGAAATCCAGTCACTTCTTGACTGGTAGCCTTCCGCCGTAATGAGCTGGTTTTTGGCCATTGAGATCCTCCGCTGGATTTCGCCGGGGAGGTAAACCTGGTCATCGAGCTTCAGGTCGTGGAGAATACTCCGGATCAGGCTGCGGGAATCATCGGAATCGTAAATCGTATAATTCTGGTTATATCCTATGGCTTCGCATTCCCTTCTCAGGATCCTGGCAAACAGGGAATGGAAAGTCCCCATCCATAGGTGGCGGGCAATTTCGGGCTGGACCAGTTTTTCAATCCTGCCTTTCATTTCCCGCGCCGCCTTGTTGGTAAATGTCAGGGCCAGGATATTTCGCGCAGGAACCCCCTTCTCCAGGAGATAGGCCACCTTGTAGGTCAGGACACGGGTCTTGCCGGATCCCGCCCCGGCAATGACCAGGATAGGACCTTCGGTCTCCTTGACGGCTGCCTGTTGAGCAGGATTCAGTTCACTCAGGATTCGGTTCACTTTTTCGGGATGGTCAATACGGGAATGGATTATCAAACGTTATACATCCGGTTCCCGGTTTCCGGCCAAAAATAACAATTGTAATCTTGCCGGGCGTCATCACCCGGGCCGTTTTCTGAACCAGATTTGCTAATATTGTAACCCGAAAACAGAAGGAATTGATTTTGATGAAGAACCGGATTCTCCTTTTTGCTAAAACGGCTGCTGCCCTGGTGGCCCTGTTTCTCATGCCGGATGGCGTTTTTGCCCAGGCCGGGGATTATATGGTGCGGATCAAGCAGCCGGCTGTGGATACCATTCGAAAATGTCCGGGCGACAATATCATTTTTCAGGCTGAATGCCATAACGATGACGGTACCGAGTTTAACGATTCCCAGGTTACCTATGTTTGGGAGTTTGGATATGATGGACAAGTCGTGACGGGAAAGAATGTCAGTTTTTCCTACCCTGCCGGCGGGCATTACCTGGTTAAGCTGACGGTCAGGGGTGTTTCCGGGCCCGATGCGAAAAACAGCCCTGAAGTTCACGTTTATGTAGGCATACCGCCTTTTTTTACGAATACACGCTCGGATAAGTCTTCCTTCTGCGATGGCAGCGAGATCATCCTGACGGGCTACGTAACGCCCAAACCCTGGACCGGAGACAGCTTTCCGTTTACTAATGTTTTTGAACCGGCAGATTTCACCTGGGACGGGATCGGGATACAATCCTCCAGAAACGAAATTGCCCGTGTGAAACCGCCACTGGATCAAGGACATAAGGTTTACCG
>CAZJNQ010000001.1:0-86450 GCA_964547475.1 uncultured Porphyromonadaceae bacterium | reverse complement strand
AACGAAGACGGGGCCAATGATTATTTTCAGGTCAAGTCCCGTTCATTAAAAACCTTTCATGGTGTGATTTATAACCGCTGGGGCCGGATGGTTTTTGAATGGACCGACCCTAAAACCTTCGAAAGCGGCTGGAACGGAAGGTTTCAAAATACGGGAGGCCTCTGCCCGTCAGGTACTTATTACTATGTGATCCGGGCAACCGGGTATGACAAGAACAAGTCGGAACCCGGTCCCGATTACCCCGATATTGAATATGAAGGGGGAATTTACAAAGGGTTTGTAACCCTGATCCGGTGAAAGAGTTACTCCTCCTCCTCGGCCGTATAGGCTGCCATCAGTTTTTCCTGAACATCCGGCGGGCACAGGGCATAATCATTGAATTTCATGCTGTAGGTAGCCCTGCCGTTAGTGAGTGAACTAAGTGCGGTTGAGTACTTGTTCATTTCAGCCAGAGGCACCTTAACCCTCAGTTTTTCATATCGGTGCATGGAATCCATTCCCTGGATCATGGCCCGGCGTCCCTGAAGATCACTCATGACATCGCCCATGCGGTCGCTTGGAACCAGCACTTCCACGTCATATATCGGCTCCAGGATTTTGGGGCCGGCTTTGCGGAAAGCTTCGGCGAAAGCTTTTGCGCCTGCCAGCTTGAAGGAGATCTCGTTTGAATCAACCGGATGCATTTTACCGTCGTAAATATATACCCTGATATCCCTGGCGTAGGACCCGGTCAACGGACCGTTTTCCAGCTTCTCCATGATACCCTTCTGAATGGCCGGCATAAACCGGGCATCGATTGAACCGCCTACGATGCAATTGTAATAGATCAGCTTGCCGCCCCAGTCAAGTTGTATTTCTTCCTTTCCGCGGAGGGACAGCTGCATGTCCTTGCCGTCGATCTTGAAATTGTTCCTTTCGGGAGCACCCTCTTCATGGGGTTCGATGATCATGTGCACTTCGCCGAACTGACCGGCACCGCCCGATTGTTTCTTGTGCCTGTACATGGCCTGGGCCACCTTGGTGATGGTTTCACGGTAGGGGATTCGAGGCGGAAGATACTCGGTCGGTATCTTATGGATGTTATCCAGGAGCCATTTGACTATGTTCAGGTGGTACTCGCCCTGTCCATGGAGGATAATTTGTTTCAGCTCTTTGGAATACTCAACCCGGAGGGAAGGATCCTCCTCATGAAGCCGGTAGAGGGCTTCTCCGAGTTTTTCATCGTCGGATTCCTCCTTGGCTTTAATGGCCGCCCTGTACTTGGGTTCCGGCATTTCAATCGGCTGCACCGGAGCATCAAAACTTTTGTCAGCCAGAGTTGTGAACGTGCGGGTGTCTTTTAATTTGACCGTTCCGCCAACGTCGCCGGCAACCATGGTGTCAACCTTCTGGCGATTCTTGCCGGCCACGACGAAAATCTGGGAAACCCTCTCTTTAGCTCCCGTATTCAGGTTCAGCAGATCAATGCTTTCCGTGAGTTTTCCTGACAAGACCCTGAAGTAGGATATCTCGCCCAGGTGCGGTTCGGTGAAGGTTTTGAAAACAAAAGCCACATTCGGCCCCGAAGGATCCAGTTTGATCTCCGCTCCGCCGGTTGTCTTGAAAACGGTGGTTTCGGGCCCCGGGGCATAATGGATCAGGAAATCGCATAAGCGCTTGGTACCCTGCACGTTTTTTCCTGAAGTGCCCAGAACCGGAAAGATTCCCCTTTCGCTGATTCCTTTCCTGAGGCCAATCCTTATTTCTTCCTCGGTCAGGGTGTCGTTGGCAAAGAAAAGCTCCATCAGGCCCTCATCAGCTTCAGCTGCGATCTCCACGAGCCTGGAATAAAGCGTTTCCACCTTGGCGGTTTCTGAAGCCGGTAGTTCCGCCTCAACCGGAGCTCCTCCACCGGAAGGAAATCTTACAGCCTTCTTCCGGAGCACATCAATCAACGTATCAAATCCCTCGCCTTCATTAAGCGGGTATTGTACAACCACCACCTTTTGACCGAATGCTTCACGGGCACTTTCCACAGCCTTGTCAAAATGCGATTTTTCATGATCCAGCTGATTGACCACCAGGATCACAGGCTTGTGATATTTATCCGTGTATCTCATCAGGGATTCTGTACCGGTCTCCACACCGTTCTGGGCATTGATCAGGAGGAGGGCAAAATCGGTGGCGCCCAGGGCGGATACAGCCGCACCGGCAAAATCATCTGCCCCCGGAGTGTCAATAAAGTTGATCTTGTGATCATTGTACTCGGTATAAAGGACAGTCGAATAAACGGAATTCCCCCTTTCATGCTCAATCTCGTTGCAGTCTGATACGGTATTCTTGCTTGCAATATCACCTCGTCTGCTGATGACACCTCCATCGAAAAGCAGCGATTCCGCCAACGTGGTTTTCCCCGAACCGGAATTCCCAAGCAGGGTAAAATTCCATATCTGATTTGCCTGATAAACTTTCATAACAACCTTGATTTCTGATAAAGTGATGAGATAACTAGCTCGCCTTAATTTTGGTTTGCAAAATTATGATTTTTTTTACATTCTTCAACCGGAGAAGGTTTTTACCTTTTCTTTTTCAACCTGATGAAAAAGACGGCTAATAGGCCAACCAGGAAGACTCCCCCCAGACTCAAAAACCATGGGGTCAGATCTTTCCGGATTTCCAACGTTCCGGCGTCCCCGATCAAAACCTGACCAGCCCAAAAGAAGGGTGCGGACAAGGTCAGGGTGGTTTCATCAAGATATTGATTGCGAGCTGCTTGCAAGGCTTCTCCCCGTTCCATGCCTCTCTTCAGGTTATTGAAAAAATAGCTGATGATCAGGGCAGAGGAACGATCATCCACCGGCCAAAGGGTGGTGACCATGGACGGCACCCCGGCAAACTGCAGGGCTTTTGACATGCTCATGATTCCTTCACCCACCTGAAGTCTCCCGGTTCCCGTATTGCAGGCATTGAGAACCACCAACGGAGAACGGATCCTGGCTGAAAGCAATTCAAAAAGATAGACGCTGCCATCTGATCCGTGCGGCGAAAGAAGTATCCTGGCCTGCATGGCATTTTGCATATCAAGAATGCCATGCGTGGAGATTTGCAGGATTGAATTGGAATTGAAAGCAGAAAGGAAAGCTTCCTCGCTCGCCTTGTGGCCCACAAAACGTCGCAACCGATAATCCTTTGAAATGGCATTGATCTCCAATTCCGAATACTTCAGCGGAGGCAGGTCAAAAGTATCCACATGAATTCCTTCCCTCGCAAACGGGGCCATGGCAATGATGTTCCCTGCCCGGTCCGGGGACTTGTTCTGTCTGGCCTGGACCAGCTGCTCGAGTGAAGAGATGTAGGATATGGACCATATACGGTTCAGGTAATGGAGTTTGCTGAAATCCGATATAACAGGCCTCAGGGAATCTGACAGAAAGATCTCAAATGGAAGGAATCCGATCTCCTCATCAGGCAGGACGACCAGCTTTTTTATGGTAGAGGGAATGGCAGCCGGGGCAACCAGGTTCCTGTACATCCTGTGGGAATAGTGGATGAAATCCTGGAAATTCCTGGAACTCACGTTCGAGGTAATGGCTTCTTTGAACTGGATGATATCGGTAAAAAACTGTTTTCCCAGAGTATCCCTGAAATAATTGATGGTGTCGTGGGTCAGGACGAAAGCAACCAGGTAGGAACTATCAGTCATGGTATAATCCACCAGGGCTTCATCGGGGGCCAGCAAACCCTGGATGGTGTCAGGTGGGTAACCCTTGCCGGAATAAATGAGGCGGTACAATTCAGGGTTTTCTTTACGGATCCTGGATTGCAGGCTGATTAATTCGTCAGTTGCACGCGTGATGGCCAGGTTCGTGCTATCCCTTGCCTGACTTGAAATCCTGTTTTGCCTGCGTTGCTCAATCATTTTTGACTGAAGCCTGACCAGTTCCTGTTTCAGGCTGTCTTCCGTGACGAGCTCCCGGACCGTTGCCCCCAGGTATTGTCTCGCGTGGTTTGTGCGGAGAAATTCGTTCAGCGTTGCGGCCTTGTTACGGGCTGATAATTCAAAAGCGGCATCCAGGTATTTCTCCTGGCCATAGAACCGGTAGAGATCAAGTGCCATTTCCAGGGCTTGGAAATAATGTATCTTAAACTCCTGGCTAAGCAAAGGTTTGCTTTCAAAAGAGTACAAATAGCGCAAGGTATCCATCATCTCCAGGGCGACCTGATAGGTTTCGAGGCCTTTTATCAGGTCCTCCCCGTTGCCTCCGGCAATGAACCTTTTGTTGAAGGCATGGGCTTTATAGGAGGTATATTCCGCGAGCCGGGGAGTGGCAGCCTGGATGCGGGGGTTGGAGCTGAGGTCATCGGGGAGGCACAGCGAATCAACAACCGACAAGGCCAGCTGAAAATATTTCAAACCGTGGTCAAAGTCTCCCTTGCTGGCATAGGTCACGCCCAGGTTGGCATACAAGGGAGCGGGATCCATGCCGCACCTTTTGGCCAGATCAAGTGCCCGGGAGAAAAAAAAGTCCGAACTGTCAGTATTTTGTTTATAGAAATAAATGGTTCCGATGTTATTCAGAACAGCCAGGATCCGTGTATGGTCCGGCAGGGGCTGGCTCTCTTTTATTGCCAGTGATTTTTTCAGGTAATATAAGGCAGCATCGTAGGAATGACGTGAGGCAAAGAGGACACCCAGTTCGTTGTAAACGGTTGACTCCCCTGAAAGCTTGCCGATCTGCCGGTAACGCCTGAGCGCTTCGAAAAGTGCCTGTTCCGCCTGAGGGTCCCTGTTGTCAATTCCGGAAATGACGATGCTCATCTCAGTCAGATCATCCGCGATACAAACCGATCGCCTCAGTTCCCGGTTGACCGTCAGGGATCGATTATAATTCCTTAGGGATTGATGCCCATCACCGGTTTTTTTATTGAACCGGGCAAGAGCCCTGCATGATTCTGCCGTGATTATTTTACCGTAAAGAGAAGTATCAGTCCTGTATAAAAGTGATTTGACCAGCGAATCAGCCGCCCGGTTATATTGTTCGCTGAGTCCGAGGGACAGGGAGTGGTAGAGCAGTTTGTCAGCCACCTCGGTTTGGGAAGGCCCGGCCGGAGACTCTTGTCTTATATATATATTATATGCCGCCCTGGCCCGGTCAGCTGAATCGGCCAGTGACCATAACACTGCTAAGGTCAGGTAGTCGCCTGGATGGTTGCTGGATTCACCTCTGCGCTTGGCCTGAAGAGTGTCCGACAGGAAGCCTGCAGCTTTTAGCCGTTCTCCTGCAAGCAGCAGCCGTACCACTTTTGCCGGGGGACCCTGCATTTGATCCGGGTTTTGCGGAATGGCAGTTCCCTGCTGCACCAGGAAGCATAAAAAAAAGACCGATAGTATTTTTTTCCCTATCTTCATTCTGAGAAAGTATAACAAAGATATAATATTCCGGAAGTGCACTTTTACCTGTTCTTTTATGACGTTGGTCAAAAAGTTACAGAAGTTTGTCCATAAGTTTTATATACATCCGTATATTTGGGCCGGATTTGAAATTTGTTGGAAGGGTTATCATCAATTATTTAGAGCTATTGCCATGAAAACGAGATTAATCGCAGTGATGATGATTGCCCTCTTCGGATTCAGTTCTGTTCTTGTGAAGGCAGATGGTTTCCGGAGAGATCAGAACTGCGAAGGTACGGTCAAGATCATTAAAGGAGTCCTTGTTGACATTGACGGTGATCATTCATGGGATTATCTGACATTCAGCGTTGTCGGGCTCGGAAGGCTGGATGTTAAATCCGTTGAGCTGACGGACCTCAACGAGGATTTTATTGCTGAAGCCAGTCTTTATCAAATAGGTGGAAGACCCGGACAGATCGATTACGTTGTTGATTTGAAGAATAAGGTTAGCGGGGACTTTCTGACGAAGATTCATATTTCCAAGCGTGGACACGGATCCAGTTCACCGGCAACCCTGGATGGCATGAGGGTTATCTCCGGTGTTGAACCCGGCGATCCCGAAGAAACGATCATTGTTATCAAATGGCCGTAATCGTTGCGGCTGCAGGATATTGAGGAAATCCCGGGCGACCGGGATTTTTTTTTGTTTTCTTGTGAAGGCGTTCGTTTTTTTGAAAAATACTTTTACCTTTGCACACCATTTTATTAACAAAACCGGGTTTCTAAACTAGTTCATAATGCCTACGATACAGCAATTAGTAAGGAAAGGTAGAACGACCAAAAATGACAAGAGCAAGGCTCCTGCCCTGGATTCCTGTCCGCAGAGGAGAGGGGTCTGTGTCAGGGTTTATACCACCACGCCCAAGAAACCGAATTCGGCCATGAGGAAAGTAGCCAGGGTGAAGCTGACCAACCAGAAGGAGGTCAACGTATACATACCCGGCGAAGGACACAATCTCCAGGAGCATTCCATCGTGTTGGTCCGCGGCGGCAGGGTGAAGGATCTTCCGGGTGTCCGCTACCATATGGTCAGGGGTACCCTGGATGCTGCCGGTGTGGATGGGCGCAAGCAGAGAAGGTCAAAATACGGAGCGAAAAAACCGAAAAAATAATCCCATACCGTAAGCTGAATTTTCATGAGAAAAGCGAGAGCCAAAAAGAATATCATACTCCCTGACCCCAAATACGGGGATGTCAGGGTGACCCGGTTTGTGAATGACCTCATGCACAACGGGAAGAAAAGCGTTGCTTTTGCCACCTTCTACAAAGCGTTGGACATGGTGGAGAATAAAACACAGGAGAGCGGAGTGCCCGCCCTCGAAGTATGGAAAAAAGCCCTTGAGAACATCACTCCTTCGGTTGAGGTTAAGAGCCGCAGGGTGGGTGGGGCTACTTTCCAGGTACCGATGGAGATCCGCCCTGACCGGAAGATCTCTATCGGGAATAAGAACCTGATAGAATTCGCACGGAAACGTGCCGGTCGCTCCATGAGCGAGAAGCTGGCTGCAGAAATTGTTGCAGCATTTAACGAAGAAGGCGCAGCTTTCAAGAAAAAGGAAGATACGCACAGAATGGCCGAAGCAAACCGGGCATTCGCACATTTCCGGTTTTAACCGGGAAACAGTTCTTTGACACATTGGGATGGCACCAGATCTCTCTTATACCAGGAACATCGGTATAATGGCCCACATTGATGCGGGAAAAACCACCACTACCGAGCGGATTCTGTTTTATACCGGTGTGAACCACCGGATGGGGGAGGTACATGACGGTGCTGCTACGATGGATTGGATGATTCAGGAACAGGAGCGGGGCATCACGATCACCTCCGCCGCTACAACCACCTGGTGGAAATATGGCGGGGAAGGTTACAAGATCAATATCATTGATACGCCCGGCCATGTGGATTTTACCGTGGAAGTTGAGCGTTCCCTGAGAGTCCTCGACGGGGCCATTGCCGTTTTTTGCGGTGTCGGTGGGGTTGAACCCCAATCTGAAACCGTCTGGCATCAGGCCGATAAATATCACGTTCCCCGGATTGCTTTCATTAATAAAATGGATCGTCCGGGTGCAGATTTTTTCGGCGTCCTTCATGAAATGAAGGAAAAGCTCGGCGCAAAACCGGTAGCTCTGCAACTGCCCATAGGTACTGAAGATAAGTTTACCGGGGTGGTTGACCTGATCCGGAACCAGGCTCTAATCTGGCCGGCAAGCGATCTGCTCGGGGCTCATCCGGAGATACAGCCGGTCCCCGGTGAAATGCTGGAGATGGCTGAAGAGTGGCGGAATAACCTGATCGAAACGATCTGTGAAACTGATGACCACTTGCTGGAACTCTACCTGGAATCACATGAATCGGTCCAAGCCGCGGATCTTCTTCAGGCACTCAGGAAAGCCACGGTGAACCGTGTTTTAGTCCCTGTTCTCTGCGGATCCGCTTTCAAGAATAAAGGTGTGCAGCCTCTGCTGGATGCAATAGCTGCCTTCCTTCCGAGCCCGATAGACGTCGGGGCGGTCACGGGTTTTGAACCCCGGACCCACCAGGCTATCCATCGGGATCCGGATTCCCAAGCACCTTTCGCAGCACTGGCCTTTAAAATCGCTACGGACCCATTCGTAGGCCGGTTGGCCTACGTGAGGGTTTATTCCGGGAAGATCCGGTCGGGAGCCACTGTTTACAACATGCGAACCGACAGAAAAGAAAGGATCACCCGACTTTATCAAATGCATGCCAATAAGCAGAACCCCCGCGACCTGGTTGAAGCCGGTGATATCTGTGCAGCCGTCGGGCTGAAGAATATACGCACCGGTGATACGCTCTGCGACGATAACCATAAGATCCTGCTGGAATCCATCAGTTTCCCCGAACCGGTTCTCGGCATAGCCGTTGAGGCAAGAACCCAGGAAGATATCTCCAGGCTGACCGATGCCCTGGACAAGATGGTTGAAGAGGACCCTACTTTCCGGGCCAAGGTTGACGAGGAATCCGGACAAACGGTTATCAGCGGGATGGGGGAACTTCACCTTGATATCATTCTCGACCGCCTGAAAAGGGAGTTCAGGCTTGAACTCAACAGGGGCCTGCCACAGGTTGCCTACAAGGAAGCGATCCGGCTTGAAGTCGGCCAGCATACCCTTTTCCAGAAGGAAGGCGGTGGCCGATCCCTGTTCGCCGAAATAGAAGTGACCCTCGCGCCCGGAACCGCATTGAAAGGACTTGAGTTCGAATCAAGGATTCCCGTGGAAAAACTGCCGCGACCATACATCGCTGCGGTGGAGCGGGGATTCAGGAATGCAATGAACAGCGGCGTCCTTGCAGGATTCCCCGTTAAGAGCCTGAAAGTGGTCCTGCTGAACGGATCGTTTCATCCAACCGACTCGGATGAACTTGCTTTCGAGATTGCCGCTCAGAAAGCTTTCCGGGAAGGCTGTGAAAAAGCGGATCCCGTTCTGCTGGAACCCATTATGAAGCTGGAGGTGGTCACCCCGGAAGAATACGTGGGAGATGTGATTGCCGATCTCAATAAAAGGCGAGGCCAGGTCTCGGGCATGGAAAACAAGCCGGGCGGCCGCGTGATCAGCGCAACCGTTCCGCTCGCGGAACAATTCGGGTACGTGACAGTACTCAGAACGCTGACCTCCGGCAGGGCCAGTTCGACCATGGAAGTTTCCCATTATGGGGAAGTACCCCGTGAGATAGCCATCGCCGTGTTGCAAAAAGTATTCGGACGCGTGGATTTATTGTAGAAAAAAAACATACTAATGAGTCAGAAAATCAGGATCAAGTTGAAGTCTTACGATCATAACCTGGTGGACAAATCCGCCGAGAAGATCGTAAAAACGGTAAAAAGCACGGGCGCTGTCGTCAGCGGCCCTATTCCGCTTCCTACCCATACGCGGGTATTTACTGTTCTGAGATCAACTTTCGTGAATAAAAAGTCGAGGGAACAATTTCAGCTGAACTCTTACAAGAGGCTGATCGACATTTACAGTTCCACAGCCAAGACCATAGATGCGCTGATGAAACTGGAACTGCCCAGCGGAGTTGAAGTTGAAATTAAAGTCTAATTCTAAGAGTAACTACAATGCAAGGCTTAATCGGGAAAAAAATCGGGATGACTTCAATTTTCGATGCCGATGGAAAAAATGTTCCATGCACGGTCATTGAAGTGGGTCCCTGTGTGGTAACCCAGGTCAAGACCCGGGAGAAGGACGGTTATGAAGCTGTGCAGGTGGCCTTTGACGATAAAAAGGATAAGAACACCCCCAAGCCGATGTCGGGTCATTTCAAGAAAGCCAACACCACACCGAAACGTGAACTGGCCGAATTCCAAAAGGATAATGGCGAAAACCTGGATCTGGGCGACGTGATCACAGTGGAAACCTTTAACCGGGACCACTGGGTGGATGTCACCGGAACAACCAAGGGAAAAGGATATCAGGGTGTTATCAAGAGGCATGGCTTCGGCGGAGTGGGTGACAACACCCACGGACAACATAACCGACTGAGAGCGCCCGGCTCTATCGGGGCCTCCTCCTACCCGAGCCGGGTTCTTAAAGGCATGCGCATGGCCGGACAACATGGTGGGAAAGCCGTCAAGATGATCAGCCTGGAAATCATGAAGATCATTCCTGAACATAACCTGATGATATTAAAAGGTTCTGTTCCAGGCGCCAAAGGCTCATACTTAATAATCGAGAAGTGATGAAAGCAGCAGTATATAAAACCACCGGGGAAGAAACCGGCCGCACTGTCGAACTGCAGGAGGATGTGTTTAGCATTACTCCCAATGACCATGCCATCTATCTGGATGTCAAGCAATACCTGGCCAACCGCCGGCAAGGCACGCATAAATCGAAAGAGCGGAATGAAGTCTCTGGCAGTACGAAAAAGCTGAAAAGACAGAAAGGAACCGGCGGAGCCCGGGCAGGAAGCATCAAATCACCGGTCTTTCGTGGCGGTGGCCGCGTTTTTGGACCCAGCCCGCGGGATTACAGCTTCAAGCTGAACAAAAAGGTGAAACAACTGGCCCGCAAATCAGCCCTGACCTACAAGGCCCAAGACTCGAAGATACTCGTTGTCGAAGATTTCGAGATGGATGAACCGAAAACTCGGAAAATCGCTGAGATCAAGGAAAACCTCAGGTCGGGCGACAAAAAAATGCTACTGGTTTTAACCGAACCAAATAAAAACGTATATTTGTCGTCTCGAAATTTACAGGGAATCAAAGTCATAACGATCTCAGAACTAAATACTTATGATATACTAAATGCTTCGACCGTAGCCTTTGTCGAGAGTTCAATTGAAGCTTTAAGTGCAAATTTCGGGCAATAATATCAAGCCATGGAGATACTGATTAAACCGATCGTAACGGAGAAAATGACAGGCCTTTCAGATCGTTTGAAATGTTACGGTTTTATCGTTGACAAGAAGGCCAATAAGCATCAGATCAAGAAAGCGATCCAAACCATGTACGGGGTAACGGTGGAATCCGTGAACACGATGAGATATGCCGGAAAAGCCAAGTCACGGTTTACCAAGACCGGCCTGGTGAACGGAAAGACCAGCGCTTTCAAAAAGGCGGTTGTAACCCTGGCTCCGGGCGAGGTTATTGATTTTTACAGCAATATCTAAATAAGAAATGGCAGTACGTAGTTTTAAACCCGTAACGCCGGGGCAGAGGAAGAAAGTTATAGGGACGTTTGAGGAGCTGACTCAAACATCACCTGAAAAATCTTTGTTAAAGCCCCTTCGAAAATCCGGTGGCCGGAACAGCAAGGGACGGATGACCATGAGGTATATCGGCGGCGGCCACAAAAGGATGTACCGTGTGTTGGATTTCAAGCGCAACAAGGATGGGATACCGGCCAAGGTGGCCACCATCGAATACGATCCTAACCGTTCCGCCCGCATCGCCTTGCTCATTTACGCCGATGGAGAGAAGCGTTATATGCTGGCTCCCAACGGATTGAATATCGGTCAGGAAGTCATTTCCGGTGTCGGGGTTGCCCCTGAAATCGGGAACAGCCTGCCTCTCGGCGACATACCGCTCGGAACCATCGTGCACAATATCGAATTGCGCCCGGGACAAGGCGGCGCCATGGCACGTAGTGCGGGTACCTATGCTCAGATTGTCTCCCGTGAAGGAAGGTATGCCATCATCAAATTGCCATCCGGGGAAACACGTCTGGTTCTCACGAGTTGCCGGGCAACTGTCGGGACGGTTTCCAACAGTGACCACGGGCTTGAGAGCTATGGCAAGGCAGGCCGGAGCCGCTGGCAGGGACGGCGCCCCCGTGTCAGAGGCGTTGCCATGAATCCGGTCGATCACCCGATGGGTGGAGGCGAAGGGCGTGCATCAGGAGGCCACCCGCGGTCAAGAAAAGGTTTGCTGGCCAAAGGCTACAAGACCCGTCATCCGAAGAAGTCTTCGGCGAAGTTTATCCTTGAAAGAAGTAAGAAGTAACCGACAATAAACGAGTACTGTATGAGCCGATCATTAAAAAAAGGTCCATTTATCGAGATCAGCCTGGAGAAAAAAATCACTACCATGAATTCCTCCGGAAAAAAATCGGTAGTCAAGACTTGGGCAAGGAAAAGCATCATTTCCCCGGATTTTGTAGGGCATACCGTCGCCGTTCATAACGGCAACAAGTTTATTCCGGTTTATGTCACTGAAAACATGGTCGGGCACAAACTGGGTGAATTTGCACCCACCCGCGTTTTCCGCGGCCATGCCGGCAACCGGAAAAAATAGACCGAAGATTAAACGAGAAGATAAATAACTCAGAATAATGGGATCCAGAAAACAAGAACGGGCAACCCGGAACAAAGAAGAGAAAAAAGACCAGTTTCTGGCTGCTCTTCGAAACAACCCGACATCGCCCCGCAAGATGAGGCTGGTTGCCGATATGATCCGAGGAAAGGAAGTGAAACAAGCTTTGGATGTGCTCCGCTACAGCCCCAAGGAAGCCTCACGCAAAATGGAAAAATTATTGATGTCTGCCATTTCAAACTGGCAAGCCAAGAACGAAGGTGTCAGGATAGAAGAGAGCCATTTATTTGTTAAGCAAGTGTTTGTTGATTCAGCACGGATTCTTAAAAGATTGCGTCCGGCACCCCAGGGCAGGGGCCATCGGATCAAAAAGCGCTCGAACCACGTTACGATTCACCTGGATACACATAAACAAGTCGAAAAAACGGACGCATAGATGGGACAAAAAGTTAACCCTATTAGCAATCGCCTGGGCATCATCAAAGGCTGGGATTCGAACTGGTACGGTGGAAGTGATTTCACAGAGAAGCTCGTTGAGGACTATAAGATCCGCGAGTACCTGAATGCCCGTCTGGCCAAGGCAAGTGTTTCAAAGATCGTGATCGAGCGGACCCTCAAGCTCATCACCATTACCGTGAATACCGCCCGTCCGGGCATTATCATCGGCAAGGGTGGACAGGAAGTTGACAAGTTGAAGGAGGAGTTGAAGAAGATCACGAGCAAGGAAGTTCAGATCAACATCTTTGAAATTAAAAGGCCTGAACTGGATGCCGTGATTGTGGCAACCAATGTGGCCAGGCAGCTGGAAGGCAAGATTGCCTACCGCCGGGCGATCAAAATGGCCATTGCCTCAACCATCAGGATGGGTGCGGAAGGGATCAAGATACAGATCTCCGGCCGGCTGAACGGCGCCGAAATGGCCCGTTCGGAAACATACAAGGAGGGCCGTATCCCGTTGCACACTCTCCGTGCCGATATCGATTATGCCCTGGCCGAAGCCCATACAAAAGTGGGAACCACCGGCATCAAGGTCTGGATCTGCAAGGGTGAGATTTATGGCCATCGCGACTTGTCGCCCAATGTGGGCGCCAAGGCTCCGAAAAAGGGATTTAAAAAAAGAAGAGGCTGATTACTGTCTGATAAAAGCTCATAGCCATGTTACAACCGAAGAAGACAAAATACAGAAGGCAACAGAAAGGGAAAATGAAAGGCAATTCCAAGCGGGGTAACCAGCTGGCTTTCGGATCCTTTGGAATCAAGGCCTTGGAAACCTGCTGGATGACCAGCCGTCAGCTGGAGGCTGCCCGTGTGGCCGTGACACGCCACATGCAACGCCAGGGACAGATCTGGATCCGGGTGTTCCCGGATAAGCCCATTACCAAAAAGCCGGCTGAGGTCCGTATGGGGAAAGGGAAAGGTGCTCCCGAAGGCTTTGTTGCCAGGGTCACCCCGGGCCGTATCCTGTTTGAAGCAGAGGGCGTATCCATGGAATTGGCCAAGGAAGCCCTCCGGTTAGCCGCCCAGAAACTTCCGATAAAAACCAAGTTTGTCATTGCCCGCACTTTTGAAGCAGATTCAACCCACGAATAATGAAAAACGTAGAGATTCGAGACCTGACGGCCAAAGAGCTGAACGAAAGGATTGATACTGAAAAGACCAATCTTATCCGGATGCGGATGAACCATACGGTTTCTCCGCTGGATCATCCTCACCAGATATGGGCTACCAGGCGCCTGATTGCCCAACTAAGGACTGAATTGCGCAAGCGCCAGTTAGTTGAAACCACGAAAATCGAATAATCCATGGAAGGTAAGAGAAACCTGCGCAAAGAACGGACCGGCGTGGTCGTAAGCAACAAGATGGAAAAGACCATAATTGTTGCCGTTCACAGAAAAGTCAAACACCCGATTTACGGCAAGTTTGTCAACAAGACCACGAAATTCCTCGCACATGACGATCAGAACTCCTGCAATGAAGGCGACCTGGTCAGGATCATGGAAACCCGGCCGATGAGCAAGCGGAAAAATTGGAGAGTAGTTGAAATCATTGAAAGAGCCAAGTAACCATGATACAGCAAGAAACCCGAATGACCGTCGCGGATAACAGCGGTGCCAAGGAAGTCCTTTGCATCCGTGTGCTCGGCGGAACCGGAAAAAGATATGCTACCGTCGGCGATATGGTGGTGGTAACTGTCAAATCCGCCCTGCCCGGCGGAGAACTGAAAAAAGGAACCGTGTCAAAAGCGGTAGTCGTTCGCACTTTAAAGGAAATCCGCAGGAATGATGGATCCTATATACGGTTTGACGACAATGCATGCGTGCTCCTCAATCCTACGGGTGAAATACGGGGAACCCGTATTTTTGGCCCGGTTGCCAGGGAACTGCGCGAAAACTATATGAAAATTGTATCACTTGCACCTGAAGTGCTTTAACTATCAGGCACGAAACATGCAGAAGAAAATGAATATCAAAAAGGGGGACACGGTGATGGTGATTGCCGGAAACTCCAAGGGACAGCAAGGCAGAGTCCTTGAAGTGATCCGTAATAAGGACCGGGCTATCGTGGAAGGGGTGAATATGCTGTCAAAACATACCAAGGCAGATAAGAATGCCCCCAAAGGCGGCATTATTAAGAAGGAAGGTTCTGTCCATATTTCCAACCTGATGCTGGTTGATCCGGCTTCCGGCAAACCTACCCGGATCGGGCGGCGGATCGGTGAAAAAGGAATGCTGGTGCGTTATGCGAAAAAATCTGGAGAGGAGATCAAGTAATGAAATACACGCCGAGTCTGAAGATTAAATACCGGGAGGAAATCATCCCGGCCCTGACCAAGGAGTTTAATTATAAGACGGTCATGCAGGTTCCGCGACTGGAGAAAATTGTGATCAACCGGGGTGTGGGTAAAGCCGTTGCAGATAAAAAACTGATTGAGGTTGCGCAGGAAGAACTGACCAACATCGCCGGACAGAAAGCCATCCAGACCTTTTCCAAAAAGGACATATCCAACTTCAAACTGCGTAAAGGCATGCCCATTGGGGTCAAAGTCACTCTTCGCAGGGAAAAGATGTATGAATTCCTGGAACGTCTGATCGCAGTCGCGCTGCCCCGGATCCGGGACTTCAACGGTGTAGCTGCAAAATTTGACGGAAGAGGGAATTACACCATGGGCATTACCGAACAGATCATCTTCCCTGAAATTGACATAGACAAGATCCATTCCATCATCGGTTTGGAAATCAGTTTTATAACCACCGCCAGGTCGGATGAAGAGGGCTACGCCCTGTTGAAGGAATTTGGAATGCCGTTTAAAACAACAAACAAAAAGTAAGTATGGCAAAGGAATCCATGAAAGCCCGCGAAGTGAAGCGGCGGAAAATGGTAGCGAAATATGCTGAAAAGCGGGCCCGGCTGAAGGCAGAAGGAGATTTTGCAGCGTTGGGCAAACTTCCGAGAAATTCATCAAAGGTCAGGCTGCATAACAGATGCAGCCTTACGGGCAGACCTAAAGGATACATGCGTCAGTTCGGCGTGAGCCGTATTCAGTTCCGGGAAATGGCTTCGCAAGGCCTCATACCGGGCATCAAGAAAGCCAGTTGGTAATTTTTTAATGTTTTAGAGAAATGACTGATCCAATTGCAGATTACCTGACGCGCATGCGTAACGCGATCATGGCCAAACATAAGGTGGTCGAAATACCTGCTTCCAACCTCAAGAAGGAGATCACCAAGATCTTGTTCGACAAGGGCTTTATCCTGAGTTACAAGTTCGAGGATAATGACAAGCAGGGAATTATCAAGATAGCATTGAAGTATCACCCGATTTCGAAAATACCGGCAATCAAAAGCCTCAAAAGAATCAGTAAACCAGGGCTTCGGAAGTATACCGACGTGGATAACCTGCCAAGGGTACTGAACGGCCTGGGTATTGCCATCCTGTCCACTTCCAAAGGGCTGATGACGGATAAGGAGGCCCGGAAGGAGAATGTGGGTGGTGAAATTATTTGTTACGTATACTAGCAAGAACAATTATGTCACGTATAGGAAAATTACCGATTACCATTCCCCAGGGGGTCAGCATCACTGTCCATCCTGATAACCGGGTTGAAGTGACCGGACCGCTCGGAGTGCTCATCCAGAAAGTTGATCCTGATATCAAAGTCAAGATTGATGGAGGCCGGCTGGAGGTTACCCGACCGACCGACCAGAAGAGACACAAGGCTCTTCATGGACTGTACAGGTCTTTGATCCAGAATATGGTTACCGGGGTATTGAAAGGGTATGAGATCAAACAGGAGCTTGTGGGTGTTGGTTTTAAGGCCACAACCGATGGACAGTTGCTGGAGCTTAGCCTTGGATACAGCCACCCCATCGTTCTTCAGCTTCCCCCGGAAGTGAAAGTGGAAGCTGTAACGGAACGACGCAGCAATCCGATCATTACCCTGAAAAGTATTGACAAGCAATTGATCGGGCAGGTCGCTGCCAAGATCCGTTCTTTCCGTCCGCCGGAACCCTACAAAGGGAAGGGTGTCAAATTCGTTAATGAGGTACTACGCAGGAAAACAGGTAAGGCTGCCGGCACTTAATAGGCCTGGATCAGCAAGGAAAACTGATTAAATAGAAAGAAAATGGTTTTGTTAAAACGCGAACGCAGGATAAAGATTAAAAACCGGATACGGAAAGACCTGTCAGGCACACCGGAAAATCCCAGGTTGTCCGTCTTCCGCAGCAATAAACAGATCTCAGCCCAGGTCATTGACGATTTGACCGGGAAAACACTGGTTTCTGCTTCATCGCTGGAAAAAGAGATTGCCCAGAAAAAAGGGCTCAAGAAAACCGAACAGGCCAAACTGGTTGGAAAACTGATTGCAGAGAAAGCCCGGGCTAATGGTATCAGTTCGGTTGTTTTTGACCGGAACGGGTATCTCTATCATGGAAGGATTAAATCATTGGCAGAGGCAGCCCGTGAAGGAGGGCTTAAATTTTAAAGTATTATGGCTACTACCGTACGGAAGGTAAAGACAAGTGATCTTGAACTAAAAGACCGGTTGGTTGCGATCAACCGTGTCACCAAAGTGACCAAAGGGGGCCGGAACTTCAGCTTTTCAGCCATTGTGGTGGTTGGGAATGAGGATGGGGTGGTCGGTTGGGGCCTCGGCAAAGCCAATGAAGTCACTACAGCCATCGCCAAAGGGGTTGAGGCAGCTAAAAAGAATCTGATCAAGGTGCCGGTCATCAACGGAACGGTTCCTCATGAACAGATTGCCAAATTTGGCGGTGCCACGGTCTGGCTGAAACCGGCCTCTGTCGGTACCGGTGTCAAGGCCGGGGGTGCCATGCGGGCTGTCCTGGAGAGTGTTGGCGTGCATAACGTCCTTGCCAAATCAAAAGGATCATCCAACCCGCATAACCTGGTCAAAGCCACCATGCAGGCCCTGGTTGAAATGCGGGACGCAATTACCGTTGCGCAACACAGGGGAGTTGACCTTGAAAAAGTATTTAACGGATAATCCGGATATTGAACATAACCATGGCCAAGATAAAAATCACACAGACAACCAGTAAGATCCATACGACGGAGAGGCAGAAACGCACTCTGGAAGCTTTGGGACTAAGACGTATGCATGCATCAGTAACCGTCGAAGCAACCCCCCAGATCCTGGGTATGGTTGAAAAGGTGCATCATCTTGTGACTGTTGAGAAATCGAAAAGAAAATCTTGAAAGACAATTAATCTGATGGAATTACATAATTTGAAACCCGCTGAGGGATCGGTTCATAAGGAAAAACGCATTGGCCGCGGTCAGGGTTCAGGCCACGGAGGAACTTCAACCCGCGGTCACAAGGGCGCCCAGTCCAGGTCGGGGTACTCCAAGAAAGTGGGTTTTGAAGGCGGACAGATGCCGTTGCAGCGCCGGTTGCCTAAATTTGGTTTTAAGAACATCAACCGCAAAGAATATAAGGGGATCAACATCGGAACCCTGCAGATGCTGGCTGAAAAGAAAGGCCTCACCGTTATCGATGTGAATACCCTGGTCCATGCCGGCCTGGCTCGAAAGAACGACCGTGTGAAGATCCTGGGTAACGGAACGTTGACCCTCAAACTGGAGGTCAAAGCTCACGCCTTTTCCGAATCAGCCATAAAAGCAATTGAAAATCAACAAGGAACGGTAGTAAAACTGTAACGGGATGAAGAGATTTATCGAAACCCTGAAGAATATCTGGAGGATTGAAGACCTCCGGGCAAGGATCCTCACCACCCTTGGACTGATTCTGGTATACAGACTCGGGAGTTTTGTGGTCCTGCCTGGTATTGATCCCACTCAGCTTGCCGGTTTGAAACAACAGACTGCAGGCGGTCTGGAAGGCCTGCTGGATATGTTTTCAGGGGGAGCTTTCTCCAATGCTTCCGTGTTTGCCCTGGGGATCATGCCCTATATCTCCGCATCCATCGTGATCCAGCTGCTGACCATAGCCATTCCCTATTTCCAGCGTATGCAGAAAGAGGGTGAAAGCGGCCGTAAGAAAATGAACCAGATCACGCGCTGGCTGACCGTTGCCGTTACAGCAGCCCAGGCCCCTACCTATCTTTACAACCTGCATGTACAACTGGAACCGTCGGCCTTTGTTATGAAGGGAACTTTATTTACCATTTCATCGGTGATCCTGATGACCGCCGGAACCCTGTTTATCATGTGGCTCGGTGAGAGAATCACGGATAAAGGGGTGGGCAACGGTATCTCCCTGATCATCATGATCGGGATCATCGCACGGCTGCCGGTTGCGTTAACCGGTGAATTCGCCACCAAACTGTCGGCCACCGGCGGAGGATTGGTGATGATACTGGTTGAATTGATTTTGCTGGTGGTGGTCATCATGGCTTCCATTGCCCTGGTCCAGGCAACCCGAAGGGTCCCTGTCCAATACGCCAAAAGAATAGTGGGCAATAAACAGTATGGCGGAGTCCGTCAGTACATTCCATTGAAAATCAATGCTGCGGGTGTCATGCCTATCATTTTCGCCCAGGCATTCATGTTTCTGCCCTTAATGATCGGACGTTTCAACACCGAAGCGGCGGGCAAATTTGCCCAGGTATTCGGTAACTATAACGGGTTCTGGTACAACCTGACTTTTGCCATCCTGATCATAGCCTTTACCTACTTTTATACTGCCGTTACGGTGAATCCCACCCAGATGGCGGAAGACATGAAAAGGAACGGGGGATTCATTCCGGGAGTCAAACCGGGAAGGAAAACCGTGGAATTCCTGGATACGGTCATGTCCAGAATAACCCTACCGGGCTCTTTCTTTCTTGCACTCATTGCCATATTACCAGCCTTTGCCAGAATCATCGGAATCCGGGGTACCTTTGCCTCGTTTTTCGGAGGGACTTCCCTCCTGATTCTGGTCGGGGTGGTCCTGGATACGTTGCAGCAAATCGAAAGCCACCTGCTCATGCGGCACTATGACGGCCTGATGAAATCCGGCCGGATCAAGGGCCGTACAGGTAGCATGGCTTCCATCTAGCTGCATTAAGGTGTTCTTTATATGTTTCAGATAAAATCAGACGAAGAGATTGAATTGCTCAGGCAAAGCAATCTACTGGTTTCTGCCACACTCGCTGCCACCGCCGGAATGATGAAACCGGGTGTAACAACCGGATCCATCGACCGCCTCGCGGAGGAGTTCATCCGTGACCACGGGGGAATACCCGGTTTTAAGGGTTACCATGCCTACCCGGCCACTTTGTGTATCTCGATCAACGATCAGGTGG
The DNA here is from genome assembly GCA_964547475.1 of uncultured Porphyromonadaceae bacterium. Classification (GTDB taxonomy): domain Bacteria; phylum Bacteroidota; class Bacteroidia; order Bacteroidales; family UBA12481; genus UBA12481. Next base: position 66,474 of record CAZJNQ010000001.1, on the reverse strand, counting down.
TGCACGGTATCCCGTCGGCCAGAGTCCTCAGGGACGGCGATATTGTATCAGTCGACTGCGGGGTGCTGCTGAACGGCTTCAACGGGGATTCCGCTTACACCTTTATGATAGGTGATGTACCGGCCGATGTGCGGAAACTCGTCCGTATCACTAAAGAGTGTCTTTACCTGGGCATAGAAAAAGCCAGGAGTGGAAACCGGGTGGGTGATATTGGCTCCGCGGTTCAAAAACATGCGGAGAGTAACGGCTTTTCGATAGTAAGAGAGATGGTGGGGCATGGAGTTGGCAGGTCACTGCATGAGCCTCCGGAGGTGCCCAATTACGGGAAGCCGGGCACCGGACCGGCTCTTCAAACCGGACTCACCATTGCCATAGAACCGATGATCAATCTTGGGAAAAGGCATATCTACCAGGAACGGGACGGATGGACTATCCGGACTGCCGATCACAAGCCTTCGGCCCATTTTGAACATACGGTGGCCATCCGGGAATACGGGGCAGATATTTTGTCTGATTTCTCTGTGATTGAAGAAGTAGTTTGTAAACAGTAATATATGCCAAAGCAGCCTTCTATCGAACAGGATGGAACAATCATCGAGGCGCTTTCAAACGCCATGTTCCGCGTTGAACTGGAAAATGGGCATGTTATAACAGCCCATATCTCAGGGAAGATGCGCATGCATTATATTAAAATATTACCGGGTGACAAGGTAAGAGTTGAAATGTCACCCTATGACCTGACAAAAGGAAGAATTGCATACCGATACAAAAACTGATAATACCGATCGATTATGAAGGTCAGAGCATCCGTTAGAAAACGTTCCGCCGAGTGCAAGATCGTACGCCGGAAAGGACGGTTATACGTGATTAACAAGAAGAACCCGAAATTCAAGCAACGTCAGGGTTAAACAGGATTTTTTAAACTCATTTAGGAATATCTAATATGGCACGTATCGTTGGTGTTGACATACCAAACAACAAGAGGGGCGAAATCGGCCTCACCTATATTTACGGGATCGGCCGGAGCAACGCAAGGAAGATCCTGGCTGCCGCCGGTGTCGACAAGGACCGCAAGGTACAGGACTGGACCGATGAACAAAGTGCAGCCATCCGTAACTATATCAATGAGAACTTTAAGATTGAGGGAGAATTACGTTCAGAAACCCAGTTGAATATTAAACGTCTCCTTGATATCGGATGCTATCGCGGGATCCGCCACCGCCTGGGACTTCCGGTCCGCGGCCAGAGTACCAAGAATAACGCGCGCACCCGTAAAGGAAGACGTAAAACCGTGGCAAACAAGAAAAAAGCGACTAAATAACCGGTGAAGTATGGCAAAAAAGAAGACTAAAACGGCGAAGAGACGGATCGTCCAGGTTGAACCCCTGGGAGAAGCACACATCCACTCTTCATTCAATAATATAATCATATCCCTGACCAACAATGCCGGTCAGGTGATTTCATGGTCCTCGAGCGGAAAAAACGGATTCAGGGGATCCAAGAAGAACACCCCTTACGCAGCCCAGGTCGCCGCACAAGATGCATCAAAAGTGGCTTACGACCTCGGATTGCGGAAAGTCAAGGTATTCGTGAAAGGCCCCGGTAACGGCCGGGAATCAGCCATTCGCACGATCCATAACAGCGGAATTGAAGTGGTTGAGATTGTGGATGTCACTCCGCTTCCGCACAATGGATGCCGTCCGGCAAAACGCAGAAGGGTGTAATTCCAGGGCAAGTAAATAACGTTAAATAAGAACCAGATGGCTAAGTATATAGGACCCAAAACCAAGATTGCCAGAAAATTCGGTGAACCGATATACGGATCGGACAAGTATTTTGACAAGCGGAATTATCCTCCGGGGTTCCACGGCCCGTCGCGCAGAAGGAGAAAACTATCGGAATACGGCGTACAGTTGAAGGAGAAGCAAAAGGCCAAATATACCTATGGCGTTCTCGAAAAACAATTTGCCAACCTGTTTTACAAAGCCCAGCGAACCAAAGGGATCACAGGCGAAGTGTTGCTTCAGCTGCTGGAATCGCGCCTTGATAACGTGGTCTACCGCCTCGGGATTGCCAACACCCGCGCAGCCGCCCGCCAGCTGGTCAGCCATCGTCACATCGTGGTCAACGGGAAGGTTGTCAATATCTCTTCCTATACCGTCAAACCCGGCGACATCGTCGCAGTACGCGAAAAGTCAAAATCATTGGAAGTGATACTCAATGCATTAGCCTCTTCTACCAGATCCAGAACTTCCTGGCTCGAATGGGATAATAACCTGATGACCGGCAAATTCCTGAACGTTCCCGAACGGTCGGAAATTCCGGAAACCATCAAGGAACAGCTTATAGTTGAATTATATTCCAAATAAACGCTTAAATCCTGATCAATGGCCATTTTATCTTTTCAGAAACCTGATAAGGTTATCCTGCTTGAATCGGACCCGCAGTACGGGAAGTTCGAATTCCGGCCACTTGAACCGGGCTACGGGATTACCATTGGTAATGCCCTCCGCCGCATCCTCCTGAGCTCACTCGAAGGATTCGCCATCACAACTGTCAAGATTGAAGGGGTGGATCACGAGTTCTCCACCATCAAGGGTGTTATGGAAGATGTGACAGAGGTTCTGCTTAACCTGAAACAGATCCGGTTTAAACAGCAGATTGAAGGAGTGGAGGATGAACGGGTTACCATCGCGGTTACAGGCCAAGATTCTCTTAAGGCTGCCGATATCGGGAATTTTCTTAGCGGTTTTAAGGTTCTGAACCCGGACCAGCCGATCTGCAGGATGGATCCGGCAGTGAAATTTCAGATGACGCTGACTATCAATAAAGGCAGGGGTTATGTGCCCTCAGAAGAAAACAAACCGGATGATGCCGAAATCGGCCTGATTGCCCTTGACTCGGTCTTCACGCCGATCCGGAACGTTAAGTACACGATCGAGAATTTCCGCGTTGAACAAAAGACCGACTATGAAAAACTGATCCTGGAGATCCAGACGGATGGTTCGATCCACCCTAAAGATGCCTTGAAAGAGTCGGCCAAAATACTGATTCACCATTTCATGCTTTTCTCGGATGAGAAAATCACCCTTGAATCGGATGAAAAAATGGACAGCGAAGAGTTCGATGAGGAAGTCCTCCATATGAGGCAGCAATTGAAAACCAAACTGACCGACCTGGATCTGTCGGTCAGGGCTCTGAATTGCCTCAAGGCTGCCGATGTAGAAACCCTGGGGGACCTGGTAGCCTATAATAAAAACGACCTGCTCAAATTCAGGAATTTCGGCAAGAAATCCCTTACCGAGCTGGAAGACCTGCTGAAAACCATGAACCTGAATTTCGGCATGGATGTGGCTAAGTACAAGTTGGATAAAGAATAAAGAGTAAAGATTTAAGAAAAAAGAAATGAGACACGGTGATAAACAGAATAATTTAGGAAGGACAGACTCACACAGGGATTCTATGCTGGCCAACATGGCCAGTTCACTGATAAAAAGCAAGAGGATTACCACTACCGTTGCCAAAGCCAAGGCATTGCGCAAATATGTTGAACCTCTGATTACCCGTGCCAAGGAAGATACGACCCATTCACGCAGGATTGTTTTTAGCTATCTGACAGATAAGGAAGCTGTTACAACCTTGTTCCGGGATGTGATACAGAAAGTGGCCGATCGTCCCGGTGGTTATACCCGGATCCTGAAGACCGGTACCCGTCTGGGAGACGGAGCTGAAATGTGCATCATAGAACTGGTCGATTTCAATGACAACATGCTGAAGGGCAAAGCCGAAGCCAAAGTTAAAACAACCCGCCGTTCCCGGAAAACCACAAAAAAAATTGCCGGTGAAACGACCGAAAAAGTTGCTGGTGAAACAGCCGAAAAAATTGACGTTGAAAAAGCCAAACCTGCCGCTGAAAAAAAGAAACCGGCTCCTAAAACTCCCAAAAAGAATGCAGGGGGAGCAGTGAAGACCAAGAAAGCTGAAGAAGCAGGTAAAACCAAGAAAGTCAAAGCCGTTGAAGAAACCCCGGTGAAGAATGAACCGGCTGCCGAAGAGGCTTCAGAAACCAGGGAATGATATTAATTTCAGATTACGACCACCCGGGCCCGCAAACCCGGGTTTTTTGTTATCTTCTACGGCTAATCAGGTGAATTATGGATCTGCAGGCTTTTATTCGGCTGCTTGAAAAGAGCGGGGAACTGACCAGGATCAGGGAAAAGGTATCGACACGACTTGAAATCACGGAGATAACCGACAGGATATCCAAGTCAGAAGGCGGAGGAAAGGCATTGCTGTTTGAAAACAACGGAACCGGATTCCCTCTTCTGATCAATTCCCTGGGATCTGCAAGCCGGATCAAGCTCGCCTTCAGGGGATATCTGCCGGAAGAGCTGGCCCTCGAGGTCACCCGGCTGATCAGCTCCCTGACCGGAGCCGGTTCAGGCCTGATCGCAAAAGTCGGTAAGCTTCCTCTCCTGGGTAAGGTATCGGGTTGGCTGCCGGTGAAGAAAAATGGCCGGGGACGTTGTCAGGAAATAATAGAACCGGAACCTGACCTACAAAAACTACCGGTACTGACATGCTGGCCCCATGACGGCGGCCCTTTCATCACGCTGCCTCTCGTGCACACAATAGATCCTGTGACCGGGTCGCCGAACCTGGGTATGTACCGGATGCAGGTTTTCGATACAAGGACGACAGGAATGCACTGGCACTTGCATAAAACCGGGGCACGGCACTACCGCGAACATGAAAGGCTCAAAAGGAAAATGCCTGTGGCTGTGGCGCTGGGCGGAGATCCGGTTTACACCTATTGCGCCACGGCACCCCTGCCGGACGGGATCGACGAATACCTGCTGGCTGGCTTTATCCGAAAGGAACCGGTCAGGCTGGTCAGGTGCATTACACAGGATTTATGGGTTCCGCAGGATTGCGATTTTGTGATTGAGGGGTATGTTGATCCGGAGGAGCCCCTCCGTCAGGAGGGCCCGTTTGGTGACCATACCGGATTCTATTCCCTCGAAGATGCCTATCCGGTATTCCATGTAACGGCCATTACTCACCGGGAAGAGGCTGTTTACCCGGCAACGGTCGTCGGAATTCCCCCTCAGGAAGATGCCTGGATCGAATGGGCGACCGAACGGCTGTTTGAACCTTTAATCCGTTTGTCCCTGGTGCCCGAACTGACCGGTTTCCATATGCCAACGGCAGGAGTGGCCCATAACCTGGTCCTGGCATCAATCGAAACGGCTTTTCCCGGGCACGGACGCAAGGCCCTGCACGCCCTCTGGGGCGCGGGGCAGATGATGTTCACCAAGTTAGCCATCATCGTAGGTAACGAACCTCGATTGACGGATTATGAGGCTTTAGCCCGATTTGTTTCGGCCCGCGTAGATCCTGCCAAACATGTCGAAAGGGCGACAGGACCGCTGGATTGTCTTGATCATTCATCGGCAGAACCCGTGTACGGAGGGAAATTGGGCCTTGACGCAACCGGTCCGGTCCTGGAAACCGATGCCGTTCAGGATCAGTATCCGGACCTGAATTCACTGGCTTCTTTCCGGTCGGTTCATCCTGAGATTACGGACATCAATCTCGATTGGATCCGGAAAGGAATCGCAGTGGGGCTCGTTTCCTTGTCAAAGGGGCGGCCGGGAATGATCCGTGAATTGATGGATGATATCCGCCAGGAAGAGTTTTTTTCCCCTATCCGATTCTGGTTCTTCTTTGACAGGGAGGTCAACCTGAAGAGGACCTATGACCTGGTCTGGCTGGTCGGAAACCATGCGGACGCGTCAAATGACATCGTGATATCCGCACCGGGACAAACCAGTGAAAATGGAATTTTGTTCGTCGATGCAACCGCCAAATCCAGGGAGATGGATGGATTCAGGAGGCCGTGGCCTAACCCTGTGGTGATGGATGACACAACGATCAGCCTGGTCGACCGGAAATGGGACAGTTACGGCCTGGGACCCATGATCCCGTCACCTTCACTGGAGTACCGGCCGCTGGTGAGAGAGGGGGGAGCGAGGGTCATAGAGTAAGGAGGAAGGAGGAAGGAGAAAGGAGGAAGGAGGAAGGAGGAAGGAGAAAGTTAGAATTTGAAGGGGATTTGAGCAGACCGGCTGGAGTATTCAGCCAATCCCTGGTCCAGGAATTCGATGAAAGCGTCAATATCCAAATTGTAGGACCGGGTTGGGATCAGGAGTTCGCCGTTGGTGTCCAGCAAAGTGTATTGGGGCTGGGTGTTCTGCCCGAAACGGGTAATCTGGAAATCCTGGTTCTTTTTCCCGAGCGTTTTCTTGACCTTTCCGTCAAATATCGATGTAACCCATTCGTTTTCAGGAAGCTTGATAACCTTGTCATCAACATACAAGGCAACCAGTACAAAGTTCTCACGAAGCCGCTTGATCACCCTGGGATCGGACCATACCCGTGCTTCCATCTCCCTGCAGTTGACACAACCATGACCGGTGAAATCCACGAAAACCGGTTTGTTCTGGGCTCTGGCACAGGCAAGCGCCTGGTCATAATCGAAATAGCCTGTCAGCCCATGGGGCAATTTCAGCCGGTCGGCATATTTAGGCTTCTCACAAACACTCTCCAATGGCTTGGCGGACGAAGGATAGGAAGCGGCATTTTCCCGGATGACTTCCCGGATGTCAAAGTCATGAGTAGTTTCCGGCGGAAGGTAACCTGCGAGGGCTTTTAACGGTGCCCCGATCATGCCCGGTATCAGGTAAATGACGAAGGTAAAGGTCACGATGGCCAGCAGGAGCCTGGGAACACCGATATGGGTAACTTCACTGTCATGCTTAAACCTGATTTTCCCCAGGAGGTAGAAGCCCATCAGGGTAAAGATGACGATCCAGAAAGCCAGGTATATTTCGCGGTCGAGGATGCCCCAGTGATAGGTCTGGTCTGCGATGCTAAGAAACTTCAGTCCCAGGGCCAGTTCGATGAAGCCCAGTACTACCTTGACCGAGTTCAGCCATCCTCCTGATTTGGGCATGGAATTCAGCCAGGTGGGAAATACGGCGAACAGGGTGAAAGGGAGGGCAAAGGCCAGGCCGAAACCCAGCATGCTGATGATGGGCTGAAGCACCTGCCCGCCGGCTGATTGGACCAGCACTGTACCCACAATCGGACCGGTACAGGAAAAGGAGACGAGAACCGTGGTGAAGGCCATGAAAAAAGGTCCGCCCCATCCCCCTTTGTCGACCTGCTGGTCTGACCGGGTGATCATCCAGTTGGGAAGGTTTATCTCGAACATGCCGAAGAACCAGGCGGCAAAAAACATGAATACCAGGAAGAAAAGCACATTGGGAATCCAGTGGGTACTTAGGAAATTGGCTATTCCCGGACCGAAGATGAGGGCAACAATTGTACCTATCACCGTGAAAATGGCGACGATGGATACTCCGAAAAAGAGGGCTTTCCCGATCGATTTTCTGCGCGGATCCTTGCCATGCATGAAAAAGGATACTGTCATCGGGATCATCGGGAAAACACAGGGAGTAAGCAGGGCGATCAATCCGCTGCCGAAAGCTATCCAAAAAAGTGCCCAGAGGGATTTGGAGGAGGAACCCGGTTCGTCAGGCTTTTCGGATTTTATGGTCGCTGAAGCATCAGACCGGCTTCCTGCCGCTGGTTCCGGACCCAGGGAAAAAGAAAAGTCATCTTCCCCCAAGGTACAAACCTTGTCATCACAAACCTGATATTCAACCGTGCCGGTAACAGTTAAGGATCCGGGTTTCAGGACCCTGATTCTTTGTGAAAACCGGGCCTCCAGGGTAAAGTACTTGACTTTGACCCCGAACATCTCGTCAAATTCCTCGGTGGCCGGGGTGATCTCCGCGACCGTATCTATTCTCTCCCATAATTCGGATGCGTTGAAGGTAAAGCGGGCAGGCACGGGTCCTTCAGGAACATCCTGGCTGTACATGTGCCAGGTCGGATCAATGGATGCAATGAACACCAGTTCATAAACCGAGTCACTGACCTGACTGGCAGTGTAGTTCCAGGAAACCGGGTCAACCAGTTGCGCCTTGGCCGGTGTGGCCAATGCTGCGGCGACCAGCAACGGAAAGAGGATTTTCCTGAGTTTTCGGGAGAGATTCATGGGGGCGGGATTGACGTTAGAGGATGACTTTCTCACCGGCTGAATCGATAAATTCGTAATTGATGATTCCGAGGTTGCCGTCGGCCTGCAGGCGGAGCCATTTTTTCTGCTTCAGGAACCATTTCATCCGGATGGAGGTGACACCTTGTTTCAGGTAGGCGATGAGGTAAGGATGAGCCCTGAGTGTCACCTTGGATTTGGGAAATTTTTCCAGGATAAAGAGAAAATGATTAAGGACCTGGTCGATGATCAGGATGGTGGGTGTTATCTCGCCGGAGCCATTGCAGGTAGGGCATGTTTCCATGATCTGGACTTCCATTTCCGGCCGGACGCGCTGCCTGGTGATCTGAAGAAGTCCGAATTTGCTGAGAGGCAGGATATGGTGCTTGGCCCTGTCGGATTTCATGTTTTCCCTTATGCGTTCAAAGACCTTCTGCCGGTGGTCTGCTTTTACCATATCGATGAAGTCGATCACGATAATGCCTCCCATATCACGAAGCCTGAGCTGTCGGGCAATCTCGTCAGCGGCGGCCAGGTTGACTTCCATAGCGTTGGTCTCCTGGTCGGCAGCGGATTGGGCACGGTTTCCGCTGTTCACATCTATCACGTGAAGGGCTTCGGTATGTTCGATGATCAGGTAGGCCCCGCTTTTAAAGGAAACGGTTTTCCCGAAAAGGGTCTTGATCTGTTTGTCAATGCCGAAATGTTCGAAGATAGGGACGCGGCCGGTATAGAGCCTGACGATTTTCTGTTTTTCGGGTGCAATCGTGACAATGAATTCCCTGATTTCCCGGTAGAGTGACTGGTCATTGACTATGATGCTGTTAAAAGTTGAGTTCAGGATATCCCGCAGGATGGCGGAGGTCCTGTTAAGCTCACCCAGCACCAGGCTCGGCGTCTGAACCGATTTGATGTCGTTGAAGATCGCCTCCCATTTTTCAACCAGTCCTCTGAGCTCGGCATCCAGTAAGGCTACTTTGCGCTCCTTGGCGACCGTCCTGACGATCACGCCGTAATTTCGTGGCTTGATCGACAGGATCAACCGTTTCAGGCGGTCACGTTCTTCTTCCGATTTAATCTTGGTCGAAACGGAGACTTTGTCGGAGAAAGGCAGAAGAACCAGGTTTCTTCCCGCCAGTGAGATTTCACTGGTCAGGCGGGGCCCCTTGGATGCGATGGGTTCCTTGGTTACCTGGATCAGCACGGTTTGACCCGTTTTCATCAGGTTTGTTATTTTCCCATGCTTGTCGATATCCGGCTCGGATCGGAATTTGTCAAGGGGTGGAACCTTGGTCTTCCGGTTGAGGGCCATGTTCAGGTACTTGTTCAGCGATTGGAACTGGGGTCCCAGGTCGAGGTAATGAAGGAAAGCATCTTTTTCGTACCCGACATCCACAAAAGCGGCATTCAGGCCGGGCATGATCTTCTTGACCTTGCCCAGGTAGATGTCTCCGACCGAAAACTGGATATTGGATTTTTCCTTATTGAGCTCAACCAGCCGTTGTTCCTCGAGCAGTGCAATAGCAATCTCGTTCGTACCGGCATCAATGATCAATTCGTTACTCACAGCTCATCAAGTCTTTGGAGAAAAGAGCACGGCGGGCTTTGACTTCTCAATAAAACAGCATAAACCTAAAGAGAAGGCCTCCTTAGGTTTATCCCATAGCACCATTAATGAAAGACTATTTCTTCTTTTTATGGCGATTCTTACGCAGGCGTTTTTTACGCTTGTGCGTAGCCATCTTGTGTCTTTTGCGTTTTTTTCCGCTTGGCATGTTACTGTCAATTTACTTGAAGCGAACTATTTTTTCTTCCTTACCTGATCTTTAACCTTGGCAACAAAAGTTTTAGCCGGCTTAAATGACGGGATAAAATGCTGCGGGATTATAATGGTGGTGTTTTTCGAAATGTTCCGGGCGGTTTTTTCAGCCCTTTTCTTAACCACAAAACTTCCAAAACCTCTCAGGTATACATTGTTACCATTCACTAACGAGGTTTTCACGGTGCTCATGAAAGCTTCAACCGTCTTCTGAACAGCCACCTTTTCAATTCCGGTGTTCTTGCTGATTTCGTTTACAATGTCTGCTTTAGTCATCTCTATAAATACTTTAATTATCAACTAATTACATTAGGTCTGCAAATATAATCCTTTTTCATTAATTAATAAGCCCTCATTATTTTTTTTTTGCTTTTTTTCCATTCTTCCGGTTGAAACGCATCTATATGTCAGACAATCGTCTGCAGGAAGCTCCTGCTGGCGGGATTTTGCGAATCGGGAAATGTTCGTATTTTTATTAATCAAATAAATTTTATTCAAATGTCTGTAAATAAAGCGATTTTGGTCGGAAATGTAGGCAAGGATCCTGAAATCCGGCATCTGGAAGGAGGAACTTCCGTCGCCCGCTTTACCATGGCAACATCCGAAACGTACAAGAACAAAAGCGGCGAACTGGTAACGAATACGGAATGGCATAACATTGTTGCCTGGCGGCAGCTGGCTGACCTGGCCGAGAAATATATCCGCAAGGGAAGGCAGCTCTATGTAGAAGGCAAGATAACCAACCGGCAGTTCGACGACAAGGACGGGAACAAACGTTACATTACCGAGATTGTGGCTGACAACATCCGTCTGTTGGGCAGGAAAGAGGAGAATGAAGCGCACAGGGATGCCGTGACGGGCCGGGCAGCGGGTGAAAGCACCACCCCGCAGCCGGCAGATGACATCCTGCAGCCGGGTGAAAGCGATGACCTGCCCTTCTAGATTAACCGTTTAATGTCAGTCGCACCGGCGATAATCATCGACCTGGCCATCATCCTTGTATTGTTGGCAGCCTCTGCCCTGATCGCCGGGGCAGAAGTTGCATTTTTTTCACTCAGTCCCTCTGATATTGAATCCATCAGAAAAAAAAAGGGAAAGAAATACGAAAGGATCTTGTATCTGCTCGGAAAACCGGAAAATCTTCTGGCTACCCTGCTGGTTACGAACAATCTGCTGAATATCGGGATCGTGATTCTCTCAACCTGGTTTACCAGCGAGATTCTCAATTTTCATGAACACCCGGTTCTGACATTCATCCTGCAGGTCGTTGTCATCACCTTCCTGATCCTGCTGGTGGCGGAATTGCTTCCAAAAGTCTATTCCACACGTCATAATCTTCGGGTAGCCAAGCTGATGGCCATGCCATTGGCTTCCCTGGAGAGACTGCTCCGCCCCGTCAACCGTGTCCTGATCGGATCAACCACACTGGTAAGGAGACGCATCAGCAACCAGCCGGATCCTTTGACCATGAATGAATTGTCCGATGCCCTGAACCTGACCGGTGAAGATCTCATCGAGGAGGAAAAAATCCTGAAGGGCATTGTCCGGTTTGGTAACATTGAGGTAAGGGAAATCATGAAACCCAGGGTGGACATTGTATCCCTTGACATCACCGCTTCATTCAGCCAGGTTTTCAATCAGATGGTCGAACTGGGTTACTCGAGGGTTCCGGTTTATTTCGAGGATCTGGATGACATCCGGGGAATACTTTACCTGAAGGACCTTCTGCCCCATGTCCGTAAACCCGATAGCTTCCGGTGGCAATCACTGATCAGGCCACCTTTTTTCATACCGGAGAGCAAGAGGATCAACGACCTGCTTGAAGAGTTCCGGAAAAACAAGATGCACGTGGCCCTGATCGTGGATGAGTTCGGCGGGACTTCAGGACTGGTGACCCTGGAGGATATACTGGAAGAAATCGTGGGTGAGATCAGGGACGAATCGGATGATGAGGATATCTTGTTCCGGAAGGTAGGTGAGAATGCCTACCTGTTCGATGGCAAGACACTTCTTAACGACCTTATCCGGGCCCTGTCCCTCGAGGAGGATTTCTTCGATGCAGTTAAAGGCGGCGCCGATACCCTGGCGGGTCTGATCCTGGAAATACGCGGTGAAATTCCCGATCCGGGTGATAAGATTACCATTAATCATCTTACTTTTATTGTGAAGAGCCGTGACGACCGCCGGATAAAAGAAGTCCAGGTCCTTGTCGGCCGACCACCGGATGAAATGCCTGAAAACTAAACTGATCCTGGCAGGACTGATACTGACTTGCCTCTTCAACGGATGCCGTGAGAAATATTCCGCAAAGCCCCGGGCTTATTTCCGGATTGACCTGCCGGCCAAGGAGTACAAGCCCTTTCAGGGTAATTATCCTTATGATTTTGATATTCCTGTCTACGCAAAAGTGGAATCCTACAGCGGTACGAACAGGGACACCGACACTACAAGATACTGGATCAATGTAGCGTTTCCCCAGTTCAGGAGCCGTATTCATCTGACCTACAAGCCTGTGCAGAATAACCTGCAGAGGCTGATCGAAGATTCCCATACTTTTGCGTACAAACACAGCATCAAGGCCGATGCGATCAACCAGAAGGAATACTATAACCCGGAACACCGGGTCTACGGTGTCCTGTTCGACATCAAGGGAAATACGGCTTCGTCGGTTCAGTTTTACATGACCGACAGCATCCGCCATTTTCTGCGCGGTGCGCTCTATTTTGATCGGGAACCCAACATGGATTCGCTTGCACCGGTAAACGATTTCCTGCGACAGGACATTGAGCGGCTGATTGAAACATTAACCTGGAAAACAAAGAACTGAAAGATGATCATCGATCAAATTTCCGCCCTTAAGGGAAAAAAGAAAGCCTTTGCCTGGCTGATCGACCCCGATAAATGCGATCACACCCGGCTCAGCCAGCGGATTCAGACTGCCAACCAGTTGGGCGTTGATTACCTGTTTGTGGGAGGAAGCCTGGTTTTTAACCATGTTGATTCCCTGATAAAACTGATCAAACCGCTTTGCGTGATGCCGGTCATCCTGTTCCCCGGTTCTCCTCTTCAGGTCAGTTCCCGGGCCGATGCCATCCTGTTGTTGTCCTTGATATCCGGGAGAAATCCCGAGTTCCTGATCGGACAGCATGTGATTGCTGCTCCCTTTATCAGGGAATCGGGTATAGAAATCCTGCCTACCGGGTATATACTGGTAAATGGAGGTACACAAACTTCTGTCGCCTACATGAGCAATTCCCAACCCATACCCAATAACAAGCCCGACCTTGCACTGGCAACGGCAATGGCAGGCGAAATGCTTGGACTCCGTCTTATATTCATGGATGCAGGAAGCGGAGCGCCGGATCCTGTGCCGGTCCCCATGATCCGGTCGGTATCCTCGGGGGTAAAAGTCCCCCTGATTGTCGGTGGAGGGATCAGTTCAGCAAACCAGGCGAGGACGGCTTATGAGGCGGGTGCCGACATCATCGTGGTTGGGAACGCCGCCGAGCGGGATCCGGGGCTGATTGAAGATTTCATTCACGAACGCGATCGCTTCAATACCTGACCGGGGAAAACTCAATCCCGATCTGCAGAGCCGGCATATCGTAATTTGCCGGTTGATCTGTCATGGCTGACGGGCGCCAGGAAACCTGAACAGCCAGCTTGTTAAAGCCCAGCCTGACATACGGGGCATAAAGAAAAGGCCGGATGCAATCAACCCGCCTCTTGATTTTCATATCTGACCGGATGCCTGATCCGCCTGATTCAGGACTCGGCATGGTCGTCGACAGAACGGACGATACGGGAGTTGTTGCAGATATCCCGGCATCGATGTAGGTACCGAGATAGTTTCCTCGTTGGCCTAATCTGATCCTCAGTCCGAAAGCTCCCTCGAATCCGGTCACCGAAAGGCTTTGCCTCCGGAATGAAAGGGTGTCTCCCGGGAGCAGGGGAAAGCCCGGCTGCATCCTGAACTTCTGGCCGGCGATGCCAGCTTCTGCAACCAGGGCGAGCGACCGCGAAAGCCTGATTTTATAGCGCAAGCCTCCTCTGAAGCCCAATGAAAATCCTGTTTGAGAATCGCCAGCCCGGGAAACAGGTGGGATCCATGCCGTACCCAGGAAGAAATGGGTGAAATGCAGGCGGTTAGGACCAAAGGAGGATTTTTCGGACAACGGTTTGACTTTTAGTTCAAAGGCCTGCCCTTGCAGGCCGGCTGAACAAAAGAAAGCCGCATACAGAGCTATTATTGACATGCGGATCGATAGCCTTACTCTGTCCATTGAGCCGTCATTCCGTTATAAAAAACTTGCAGGATATTGCTTCTATTCCATGAACCTCGCGCAATGGAAGTCCGGATCAGTGGATTCATCTCCTTAACTCCATATTTTATCAGTAAACCTGATGAATCGCTGATGTGATAATAAAGATATCGCGACCATAAATTCCGGGCTGGCAGATCACACGGATTACCCGTTTCGATTTTAAAAGCCTGGTTAAGCGTATCGATCACCAGGCGGCATGGGATTTCCCGCTCTGTGGCATGAAAAAATCTCGAAGCTTGCGGAACACCATATCCATGGCTGTAATCATAATAAGGGTAAAGATGCCCCGACCGTTCAATCCGTTCCAGTATTTCCTGCGCGGTGGCTCCAGGCAGAAGCTGCATCAGGCAGGCAGCAAAGCCTGAGATCATGGGAGAGGCAAATGAGGTGCCATCCATCGCTCTGGCTTTCCCTCCCGCAGTAAATGCAATCACCCGGCCTGAGGCACAGACATTGGGCTTGATGCGCCCATCCGCTGCCGGGCCAAGGGAACTGTAACGCTCTGCCAGTCCGGTCAATGGACTGATAGCTCCGACACTCAGGATGGAATCGGCATCCGCCGGAGTGGTCATGGTTTTCCATCGATTACGTCCTTCATTGCCAGCCGAGTTTACCAGCAACACACCGGCCCGGGCAGCCCTCAGAGCTGCCCTGGCAGCCAGGCTGTACCGGCCGTTCATCTCTTCGGGGAAATAGCGGTGATAAGTAAAACCGATTGAAGATTGGATGATATCGGCGCCATTCCTGAGAGCCCAGTCAACTGCTTTGGCCCAATCGGCCTCCTCCCTGGCGGGTTCATTGCGCCTCTCGGTGCGGGCGAGCAGAAACCGGGCATCCGGAGCCAATCCCAGCTGTTTGCCTTCATGAATGCCTGCTATGCACGATAATACGGCAGTGCCGTGGGAATGTCCGGCAAATACGTCTTCCTGGTTCCTGATAAAATCCCATGTCCCTGCTATTTGTCCGTTTCTGAAAAGGTGTGCCAGCCCCGGATGCGTATCCGTCCCTTTGAATCCGGCATCGATAACTGCGATGGTGATACCTTTCCCGGTTAGTCCCCTGGAAATGAATTCTTCCCCTTGCACCAGATTGACCTGGGGTTCCAGGCCTTCGCTGGACAGGATCCTGTGATCACCAGCATAAAAACTGAAGGACGGGAGAACAAGAAGTGCCAGGGCTGGAGCTAAATATCTAGTCACTGCCATCATTAAAGTTTGTAAAAATAACGGTTTTCATGATTGCCGAAATTCCGTACAAGGGAAGCGATTCCAACAATGGGATTTAAAAATGCTTTATGATCAACTGTCACTTCTGGATTTCTGTCAGGTTCTTACCTGTCGCCGCATCAGGTGGCGAAAGCTTCAGGATATGGGCCAGGGTGGGAGCAATATCAAGGATTGACACGGGCAAGCTGACAGTCTGGCGGGGAATTTTCCAACCGTACCAAATCAGTGGGACCCTTGTGTCATAAGCATAGGGTGATCCTGATTCACTGTCATTGTTATTATCCTCAATCCAGCCTGGCTGGAGGATAACCAGCAGGTCGCCCGTGCGATCCGGATTGAATGAATTCTGAATCAGGTTGTCCCATGGGCTGGTTATTTGTCCCGACAATAGCCGGTCGGACGGGACGGCACGGGCCACTCCTTCAAAGTGCGTCAGGAAACGGGCACAGACATCCTGGATCTCGGTAAAAGGGACTTTCTTTTGCTCTATCAGTGTCTCATTCAGATAGACCTGATGATTGACATAGCTCTCAATCCAGGTTCCTTCTCCGTAAACAGCAATTAGATAAGAGTTCAGCAAAGCGATGGCGTTACGGTACCTGAAAAATCCTCCCGGCAGGTTTAAGGCACGGGCATACTCAGGATTCATTGCTGATCCATGAGTTGAAGTCAGCACGACCAGGTACCTGTCCTTGCCAGCAACTTCTTCTATCTGGTAAAGCAACCGCTGGATGTCGATATCCAGCCGGAGAAGAGCGTCTGCCACTTCCCTGGAATCGGGTCCGAACCTGTTGGTTATTTCCTGGATGGCTGTGTAGCTGATCCAGAGGATATCCGTGTAATTGTCCGTTCCCAGTTTCTCTTCCCGGATAGCTGAAATCGAAAAATCGGTGGTCAGTGAATTTCCGAAAGGAACGAGGGTAAGAACCTCGCTGTCCTGGCCAAGGCTCTCTTTACGGATTTTACTGAGCTTGTAGGGAAAGGTCTTGTATTGGCTATAATATCCTGATTCCAGATCATTATCGTCCGGCGGGCAACCGTAATAGAGGTTATCAGCCAGGAGGAGTTCCCAGTCGCGCGTGAGGTAATGACCTGAGCTGTTCCGCTGGTTAAAATCGGAAACCCAGGCAGGCAGGCTATTGGCGTATTGCGAACTGGTCACCCAGTAACCCGACTGCGTATCGAACCAGTAGGCTGATCCCGGAAGATGTCCGCATAATAATATCGCCGATTCCGGTCGGAGGGAAACCGAGACGACTTTGCTTTTATAATCAGAGGCGAGGATCATCCGGTCGCCGATGGAGGGAGCCAGCAGGCGACTGGCCGAGTGCTTTCCGTTTCCATTACCGGTACCGATGGTTTTATAGAGAAAATCCCGGGTGCAATGAACCTCTTCTTTCCTGAGCCGGTCGTACCATTGTTCTGATATGATGCCATGGAGCGACGGCGGCGCCCCGGTTGAGATCGATGCCGAGGAAGATGCCTGGTCAGCCAGGAGAAAAGGAACGGTGGCATTGGAATATTCAGTTCCCTGACGGATGAGCTTTTTAATGCCTCCCTCGCTGAACAGGTTCCAATAGCGTCCGATCCAATCGTATCGAAGTCCGTCGACAACAATCCCAACGATCAGGACCGGCGGATCCTGGGCAAGGTACTGCTGGGCTGCAAGTGCATTGAACCGGCTTACTGTGAATACTATGATGACGATGTTCCGAAAGAACTTGCGCATGACTGACCCTGTAGGTTAAACATTAAAACGAATGTGAAGGATATCCCCGTCTTTGACAATATAGTTTTTCCCTTCGATGAGCAGTTTTCCTGCATCCCGGCAGGCTGCTTCCGATCCCAGGAAAATAAAATCGCTGTATTTCATCACCTCCGCACGGATAAAGCCCCGCTCAAGGTCGGAATGTATGACTCCGGCAGCTACCGGAGCCGTTGAGCCCTTGCGGATGGTCCAGGCCCTGACCTCTTTAGGTCCGGCTGTAAAAAACACTTCGAGATTGAGAATTGAAAAGGCTGACCGGATCAGTTTGTTCACTCCCGGCTCCTCGAGGCCTATTTCTGATAGAAAGGCCAGGCGGTCCTCCGGCGACTCGAGTTCAGCAATCTCAGCCTCAGCCTTAGCCGCGATAATGAGCACTTCAGCCTTTTCCCCGCTCACGGATTCCTTGAATCTGGCTGAATAGTGATTTCCGGAAACGGCTGATTTTTCGTCCACGTTGCAAACATAGATGACCGGTTTGGCAGTCAAGAGGCATAGATCGGCAACGTGCCCCCCCTCTTCGCTGGTCAGGGCCAAATCCCTGACGTTCCTGAAATTTTCAAGCTGTGCACGGATTTTCAGGCACGCTTCCAAACCTTTTATTACGGATCTTTCCCCGGTTTTGGCCGCTTTCTCGAACTTCGTGATCCGTTTTTCGATCGACTCCAGGTCCTTGACCTGCAGTTCCAGGTCGATGGTTTCCCGGTCCCTCACCGGATCAACGGTTGTCTCGATATGGGGGAGGTTGGGATCGTCAAAGCATCGCACTACATGGATCAGGGCATCACAATTCCGGATATCAGCCAGAAAGCTGTTGCCGACACCTTCCCCTCTCGATGATCCTTTGGTCAGCCCCGGTATGTCAGTGATATCCACCGTGGTGTGAACGATCCGTGCTGAATGGATCAGTTTGTCAATCAGGTACAGCCGTTCATCAGGAACCTTGACCTGCCCCAGGTTGGATTTATTGGTGCTGAAAGCGAAATTGCTGGTTGCCGCTCGGGTTTCAGAAATACAGTTGAAAAGGGTGGATTTGCCTGTATTGGTAATCCCGATAATTCCGCATTTAAGGCTCATGGTGCATCCTGTTAGGCAGCAAAGGTAAAAAAAATGCTATTTTCGTTCTTTTCCATTCATTTCAAAGTATTGGTGCCCATGAACAATGACATTGCAAGACGATCGGCCGATACGATCCGTATTTTGTCTGCATCGATGGTGGAAAAAGCCAAATCGGGCCATCCGGGCGGAGCGATGGGAGGAGCTGATTTCATCCAGGTGCTGTTTTCGGAATTTCTCACGTTTGATCCCGAGGATCGCCGGTGGCCATTCCGCGACCGGTTCTTCCTGGATCCTGGTCACATGTCGCCGATGCTCTATTCGGTCCTGACCCTGTGCGGATTTTACTCGATTGATGAAATCAGGCAATTCCGGCAATGGAAAAGTCCTACGCCGGGTCATCCGGAGGTTGATTTGGAAAGAGGGATAGAAAATACAAGCGGACCCCTGGGGCAGGGACACGCCATCGCCATCGGTGCTGCAATTGCCGGGCGTTTTTTGTCCGAACGGTTTGGTGAATGGACGGCGCACAAGATCTACACATTCATATCCGATGGCGGTATCCAGGAAGAGATTTCCCAGGGTGCAGGCAGGATAGCGGGCTATCTCGGATTGAACAACCTCATCATGTTCTATGATTCGAATGGGATTCAGCTTTCGACCGAAACCCGGGCGGTAACGCGCGAGGATACTGCTGCCAAATATGCTTCCTGGGGATGGAAGGTCCTTACCATCAATGGGAATGACGCGGAGGAAATACGCCTGGCTTTGACTGAGGCTGTGAGCGAGCAGGAGAAACCTGTCCTGATCATAGGGAAAACGCTGATGGGGATCGGGTGTGTCACGGCTGACGGCACTTCATTTGAAGGCAAGAGTTCCACCCATGGACAGCCTATCTCAAAAGCTGGCGCTTCCTTCGAGAAAACAGTGATAAACCTGGGCGGAAATCCGGCCGATCCTTTCCTTATTCCTGACGAGGTGAAAACCTATTATCAAAAGGTTCTGACAGCCAAAAAGGATAAAGCGGCAGAACAAAAAACATCAGAGAAAGCCTGGCGGTGCGGAAATCCGGAGAAAGCGCAATTGCTCGACCGGTGGCTTGCCGGCAGGCAAGTTCCTATCAACTGGAATCACATAGCCTTCAAGCCCGGCCTGTCTACCCGTGAAGCCTCGGGAGTGGTGCTCTCTTCACTCGCGGATTCGGTCGACAACCTCGTGGTCATGTCAGCCGATCTGGCTAATTCCGACAAGACAGATGGTTATTTAAAGAAAACCAAACCTTTCGGGTACCATGATTTTACAGGAAAGTTCCTGCATGTTGGTGTTTCAGAGCTGACCATGGGAGCCCTGGCCAACGGAATGGCTTTGCATGGAGGTGTCATTCCGGTGTGCGGAACCTTTTTTGTTTTCTCCGATTATATGAAACCGGCCGTCAGGATGGCTGCCTTGATGGAGTTGCCTGTTGTATATCTGTGGACACATGATGCCTTCCGGGTGGGAGAAGATGGTCCCACCCATCAGCCGGTCGAGCAGGAAGCACAGATCCGCCTCATGGAAAAGCTGAAGAATCATTCCGGCCGGCCTTCCATGCTGGTTCTCAGGCCCTGCGATTCGGCCGAAACCGTCGTTTCGTGGAAGATGGCACTGGCTAATCGTAGGACACCCACAGCATTATTGCTTTCAAGGCAGAACATCAGAGATCTCCCGGCGGGAGCCGGAGGCAAGCGGCTGACAGAGGCCGCCCAGGCTGCAAAAGGGGCTTATGTCGTGAAGAAAGCCGGTGAACATCCCGGTGTGATCCTCATCGGAAACGGTTCTGAAGTGTCAACCCTGGTGGAGGCTTCCGGAATCCTGGAGAAGAAACACGGAGTTTGTACCCAGGTTGTTTCAGTTCCGTCCGAGTCCCTTTTCAGGCAGCAGAAATCATCTTACCGCGACGAGGTGATCCCTCCCGGAATCCCGGTATTCGGACTGACAGCGGGACTGCCGGTCACTCTCGAGTCTTTGTCCGGCACCTTGGGAATGGTATGGGGGCTCGACCATTTCGGCTATTCCGCCCCGGCTGAGGTGTTGGACAGAAAATTCGGATTTACGCCTGCGAATGTGGTCAGACAGGTTCTTCGCCTGCTGGCCCGTTTCAAAGCTTGACGACCGAAGGTTGGTTTTCCGCAACGGAAAGATTGTATCGTGATCAATAACACGCCCAGCGATACCGAACTGATCAGCATGTTCCGTGATCCGCATCAGCGGGAACGGGCCTTCAGGCTGATCCTGGCCGGTTATCAGGAGAAACTGTACTGGCATATCCGTCGCCTGGTTTGTATTCATGAGGATGCGGATGATGTGCTTCAGAACACCATGATCAAGATCTGGAACGGATTACCCGGCTTCCGGGAATCATCAGGTTTGTATACCTGGATGTACAGGATCGCTTCCAATGAAGCCATCACTTTCCTGAAAAGCAGGCAGCGAGAACGGGCACTGCTGGCGGATGACCCGGAAGACCTGATCAAGAACCGGTTCAAATCCGATCCTTACTATGACGGGGACGAGCTTTTTGCCAAACTCCAGGTCCTGATCGCCCGTTTGCCGCCCAAGCAGCAGATGGTTTTCAGGATGAAGTATTTTGATGATATGACCTATGAAGACATGTCAGTTGTGCTGAAGACATCCGTTGGGGCGATGAAAGCCTCTTTTCATCACGCAGTCAGGAAAATACAGGCAGCATTTGTACGGTCGGATTAAACCCTTGGCATGGGTGATCGTCTATAATCAGGGAGATCTGAATGATGAGTGAAGATCGTTTTTCATGGGAGAAAGAAGGATTCAACAAAAATCCTTACCGGGTGCCGGAGGACTATTTTGACACTCTGGCCGACCGGATCCTGCGTCGGATTACCCGTCAACCTGACAGAATACCCTTTCAGAATAAAAGGATAATAAAACCCTGGATGGTCTGGGTGTCAGGCGTGGCAGCCCTCCTTGTCGTGGGCTGGTTTGGTTTCCGGAACTTCTACCTGAAGCCCCAACAGGAGAACCTGTTTCAGGAACAAGTCGCCCTCTTTGTTGATTTTTACGCGGGAGAGCTGCATGAAGACCAATTGGCAAACTATATTGAGGAGAATCAGATTGAGCTGACCGGGGATCAACCGGGAGTCGATTACAACAACCTGATTTCGCTCGAGCCTGTCATAACGGAAGAAGCTGTTTATGAATCGTTGGATCATTAAATCAAGTATCATGAAATCGCTAAAATGGATAGTATTGATCTTCCTCCTGTCAACCCTCACGGCCAACGGACAGGAGAAACGCTCCGGCTTTCAGGAGGCAATGGAAAGAATGCAGGCTGAAAGGGTTTCCTTTCTGACTGACAAGCTGGATCTCACCGTTGATGAAGCTCAGAAATTCTGGCCGATATACAATGAATATCAGAAGCAAAGGGAAGAGCTGATCAGGGGAAGGCGTGAAAAGATGCAGAAGGATGGTAGTTTTAATGAAGCCACGGATCAGGATCTTGACATGATGCTGAATGACCTGCTCGATCAGGAGATCAAGCTGTCCCAGTTAAAAAAGGATTTTTTCCTGAAGATACGCGAGGTGTTGCCTGTGCGGAAGGTTCTGACCCTGCACCGGGTTGAACAGGAGTTCCTGAATCATATGCTTAACCGGATACGGGAAGGCCATCCTCCTGGTGAGAATCCCAAAGGAACGGGCCGCCAGCAGCTCAGAACTCCTCAGGGCTCCGGCTATTGATGAATTCGGCAGACTTCCTGATCAGGGGATGCAGAACGATGTCCTTCGGAACAAAAGGTACGATTGTGCGATAAGCGGACACCATTGTTTCAAGCCTGTCGGATGATTTCTCCGGTCTTCTGAATTCCAAGGCCTGAGAGGCATTAAGCAATTCAATTCCCAGGATGTTTGCCAGGTTGTCAAGAATTCGCAGCGTTTTCGTGGCCGCGTTAGCTCCCATGCTCACATGATCCTCCTGCCCGTTCGAAGATTCAATTGAATCAACCGAAGCGGGCGTAGCCAATTGCTTGTTCTGGCTCACCAGCGAAGCTGCCGCATACTGGGGAATCATCAGGCCTGAATTCAATCCCGGATCGCAAGCCAGAAAGGCAGGAAGTCCCCGTTTTCCAGAGAGCAGCTGGTATGTTCTTCTTTCAGAGATATTCCCAAGCTCTGCCAGGGCGATTCCCATCAGGTCAAAGGCAAGAGCCAGCGGCTGACCGTGGAAATTGCCAGCTGAGATGATTTTGTCCTGTTCCGGAAAAATCGTGGGATTATCCGTCACGGAATTTATTTCCAATGAGAATACCGATGAGGCATAATCCAGGGCATCTTTTGTAGCCCCGTGAACCTGGGGAATGCAACGGAAAGAGTAAGGATCCTGAACCTGGTTCTTATTTTTTTTCATTATACCGCTGCCCGACAGAATGTCCATGATATTGCGGGCAGTTTCAACCTGGCCGGGATGGGGCCTGACCGCGTGGACCATCGGATCAAATGGTTCCACTCGGCCATCAAATGCATCCAGTGAAAGGGCTCCGATCAGGTTAGACCAACCGTAAAGCCGGTGTCCGCGAATGAGGCACCAGATGCCATAGGCGCTCATGAACTGCGTCCCGTTCAGCAGGGCCAGCCCCTCTTTGGGCTGGAGCTCTACCGGATCCCAACCGAATTGCCTCAACACCTCGGAGGCGGATTTACGGGTACCCTTGTGCCAGACTTCACCTTCCCCAATCAGGGGAAGTGACAGATGAGCGAGAGGTGCGAGATCTCCGCTGGCTCCGAGGGAACCTTGGTCATAAACCACGGGCAGGATATCTTCATTGAAAAAATCGATCAAACGGAGAACCGTGAATAACTGAACACCTGAATGGCCGTAGGATAAGGATTGGATTTTCAATAACAGCATGAGCCGGATGATCGGTTCCGGGACATATCCACCGGTTCCGCAGGCATGTGACCGGACCAGGTTAAGCTGGAGTTTTCTCAGATCCTTGAGAGGGATGGTCTTGTCAAGGAGTGCCCCGAAACCGGTTGTCACCCCATAAACCGGATCCTCTCTGACGGTTATCCTTCTGTCGAGATATTCCCTGCAACGGACAATCCGTTTGCGGGCTTCTTCTGATAATTCCAACCGGTGGGGTATTGAAAGGATTTCCTGGATTCTCCTGATGGTGAGCCGTTTGGGACTTATCTCGTGGATCTTCATATCAGCCTATCAAATGACAAAGATGTTCAGTCAAACCAGCGAGAGGAACGGTCTCTTGGTTACCTGTAAGCATGTTCTTTATTGTGGCCGTACTTTTTAACCATTCCTCATCCCCAATCATGATCACGAACGGGATATGGTTGTTGTCGGCATACTGAAGCTGTTTCCTGATTTTGATGGCATCCGGAAAGATTTCAGTGCGCAAGCCCGCTTGCCTGATTTTCTCAGCAAAAGGCAGGTATTCAGAAGGATCCGGGTTTTTAAAATTAAGGAATAAGACTTGTGTGGTGGTGCGTGTGACCTCCGGAAAAGAACCGGTCTGGTCCAGGACATCATAGATCCGGTCAGCCCCGAAAGAGACTCCCACTCCCGAAATGCCGGGCATTCCGAAAATTCCCGTAAGGTCATCGTACCGGCCTCCGCCACAAATGGAACCCATCGAGATCCTGTCAGCCTTGACTTCAATGATGGCTCCTGTATAATAGTTGAGTCCCCTGGCGAGTGAAAGGTCGAGTTCAACAGTCGCCTTCAGGTCGAAAGAGGAAATCAGTTTAAGCAGGGTTTGGATTTCTTCGATGCCGAGCCTGCCGGTTTCGGAGGAGACTAAAAAGTCACTTGCCTTGTGCATTTTCTCCACGTCTGTGCCTTTGTGTGATATCACGGGCCAGAGGCATGTAAAAGCCGCTTCGGGGAAACCTTTCCCTATCCATTCCTCTTTCAGATCGGAAGGGCTTATCTTGTCAAGCTTATCAAGGATAAGGGTCATCTCCTGAAAATGTTCACCCATCCCGACAGCCTCGGCCAAACCGGCCAGGATTTTCCTGTTATTGATCTTGATCGTTGCCGGGATCCCCAGCCTCCGGAAAACCTCGTCGATCATCCGGATAAGTTCGGCTTCATTGAGAAGGGAATCACTACCGATCACGTCAACGTCACACTGATAGAACTCCCGGTAACGTCCTTTCTGGGGCCGGTCGGCCCTCCAGACCGGCTGGATCTGATAGCGCTTGAAAGGAAAAGAGATTTCGTCGCGATGCTGGACGACGAACCGTGCAAATGGAACGGTCAGGTCATAGCGGAGGGCTTTTTCAGTAATCAGAGGAATAATTTGCCTGCTGATTTCTGCCGATTTTTCAGATTCATTAATCCAACGGCTTAACAGGTCAGGATCCATTCCTCCGGCAAAATCCCCTGAATTCAGGATCTTGAAGATCAGCTTGTCGCTTTCGTCACCATATTTGCCGGTCAGGGTTTCAAGGGTCTCCATGGCCGGGGTTTCGATCGGCTGGTAGCCGTAAAGCTCAAAAACCGAACGGATAGTATTGAAGATGTAGTTCCTCCGCATCATCGGAACGGGTCCGAAATCACGGGTGCCTTTAGGTATTGCGGTTTTCTGATTCATAACGGTCGCCGGTTGACCGTAAAAATAAAATAAAAACCCGACACAGGGAAGCCGGGTGGTTTGTGAGCGGAATTAGCGGGAAAACTGCGAGAAGTAATCGGAAATCCTTGTCCCCATCCCGTCTTTAGCGTCTTTATCACCGAAGGATTCCAGAAACTCCCTTACATTGGCCGTCCCCGCCAGATGGGAGGCAGCCAGGATACCTGCCCGGGTGATCCGGATGGAATCACAGATCGTGTAACCAACATACCGGTTGAAGCAGTCTTTCATGACAGACTCGTTAAGCCTCAGGAGGATATCCATGGCTTTTTCCTGTTCGGCTTCGGGAAAGACACCCGGATCGGCACGGAAACTGCCTGCAGTGATATGTCCATACCCCGTCGCCTCAAGAGCACTCTTGCCAAACTGGTATTTTCCGATATAGCCGTAACGGTTATGCTGTGTCCAGTCATTCCGCGATTCAAGCCTGGCCAGTGATTTTTTAAAACGCGAATATTTCATGTGGAACTGGATCTTGTCCTTGCTGACTATCTCCTCCCGCATGGCTTTCAGCATTGTGAATGAGTCTCCGCCAGGTGGAAGGCCGGGAGCTGGCAGCAGTCCGGGTATTACCAGCGACAGAAAAAGGATAATATAACGACGCAAACTCATCTCTTGTCTCCTTGATTCCTTAACGCAAAAAAATCCGTTTTGTTTTGTTCCGTTTAAGTAATCTGGCGCAAAGATGCAGATTTTCTGCTAATTACACAAAAAAGAGAGATTATTAATTTGTAAATGAGTTGATTAACTTATCGAACCGGCAGCATTACCGGATTTTTCTCATTCATGCGCCGAAGAAAGAAGAATAACAATTCATTCTGTTTTCTTTTCCGGAGGGTCATGAATTCATCGTACAGTTCAGGATCTTCCATCAGGATGGCCTTCACCGTTTCCCGCTCGAAAGGCCTGACTTCACCGGTTTCAAAATCCAGCAGGTACTGACGCGTTTCGCTGGATTTCGTGGTACGCTGGTAGGGGATATAATAGCGGTCGTAATAACCATAATAGTAATAGTTATTGTAATAGGGATCGTAACGGGTATCATAAACAGTTACATCCGATATGAAATGGCAGGTATGCCCGATAATGGGCATGCGGTTGAACTGGTCATTATACTGGATAAAGATTTTTCCGTCCTGGCAGTACCCCCAGATGTTGTCCGTGGCAACTTCCTGGCTGGTTCCGTAAGCATCGAAATAGCTGATGGTCTTGTTTTTGACCAGATCCTTGTAGAAGTTGAAGTCGAACGGATCATTGTTGGATACGATCCTGATGGCCGGTATCGGATCGTTTTTCCTGACCTGGTCAAAATTCAGGTATATTCCGGGAAGAAACCGGTATTCAGGGGTGTACCTGATCCATTTCAGGGTGTCCTGCTGCGCAAACCCGGATGCCGCGGAAAGCAGGCAAATCCATACAAATGTTGTCAGACGCATTTTTTCAAATATACTTTATTTACTTTTAGCTTTCCACTGTTTTACCCATGGAGAAATACAAAATTTATGCCGCCGGGGAATTTATCGACGGCCCGAAACAGCTGGATATCAGGAGACCCTTTGATTCGGGACTATTCGCTGTAACCACAAGTGCGGACCAGGATATATTACACCAGGCCATTATGGCAGCCCGAAAGGCGGTGGACGGAATAGCCAGGATTCCTTCCCACCAAAGAAGTCGTATTCTGGATGAGATAGCGGACGGTATTCTGGACAAGAGGGAGAAGTTTACACGGATCATCTGCGAGGAAGCGGGCAAGCCTTACCGGTTTTCAATGGCTGAAGTCGACAGGGCCATACAGGTGTTCAGGATTGCCGCGGAGGAAACCCGGAGAATCCCGGGTGAGTATCTGAGCCTTGACTGGACTGTGGCAGGGGAGGGGAAGGAGGGCTGGGTCTGGTATTTTCCCGTGGGGGTCGTCGGTGCCATTTCCCCTTTCAATTTTCCGCTGAACCTGGCTGTTCACAAGCTGGCACCGGCCATTGCCTCAGGCAATGCCGTCATTCTAAAACCAGCCTCCCAGACTCCTGTTTCCGTTCTGGAACTGGCAAAAATAATTGATGCCACCTCATTGCCTAAAGGGGCGGTTTCCATCCTCCCGATGGACCGGTCAACAGGAACCGGGCTGGTGACGGATCCCGGAGTTGACATGATCACCTTCACCGGATCACCGGAAGTGGGCTGGAAATTGAAAGCATTGGCCGGACGGAAAAAAGTCACACTCGAACTGGGCGGGAATGCAGGTGTACTGGTGAGCCGGTCGGCCGACCTGAACCTGGCTGTGAATAAATGCGTGGCCGGCGGTTTCGCCTATTCAGGGCAGGTATGCATCCATGTGCAGCGCATCTTTGTTCTTAAGGAACATTATCCGGATTTCATAACCCGGTTTGTCGGGCGCACGCTCCAGCTTAAGAGAGGGAATCCTCTGGAACCGCATACCGATATTTCGGTCATGATCGATGAAGAAAACGCAGCCAGGATTGAAACCTGGGTGGAAGAAGCCAGGCAGGGCGGAGCCGAGATCCTGGCAGGAGGCCACCGGGAAGGGAGCTGGTTCGAGCCCACCGTCCTCACGAACACCAGAAATGACATGAAGGTTTCCTGCCAGGAGGCCTTTGCCCCGGTGGTCCTGATCGAGCCTGTCGAGACTTTCGCTGATGGTGTCCGACAGATCAATGATTCGGTTTTTGGCCTGCAGGCCGGTGTGTATACCAACGAAATTGAGGAAATGAACCAGGCTTTCCGCGAGATCAGGGTTGGCGGGGTCGTGATCAACGATGTGCCCACTTTCAGAGTTGACCACATGCCTTATGGCGGTGTGAAGGAATCGGGATTCGGAAGGGAAGGCGTACGATACGCCATGCTCGATATGATGGAACCTAAGTTGTTGGTTAAGAATCAGTAACAGCAAATAACCAGATGCAATCAATGAAAAGATACCTCTTGCCGCTGGTCCTGTTCATGGCCCTGGGCATACCCGGGAAACCGCAGGATCAAAAAAGACCGCTCGATTTCAGGCAATACGATGCCTGGAATACCCTCTCGGCACAAAAAATTTCCGATGACGGGGAATGGGTGATGTGGCAGGTCAATCCGACGACCGGTGACGGCAACCTCTTTCTTCAGGGATGGTCGGATTCCGGTGTAGCCAAAACTTTTTGCAGGGGCTCGCAGGCTCTCTTTGGCCCCAATTCGGATTTTATCGCTTTTCGTATTGTGCCCCAGGCGGATACAGTAAGAAAAGCCAAGATCCTCAAAGTTAAATCTGAAAAGATGCCCAAGGATACCCTCGGCATCTTTACCCTGAAGGAAGGTGCCTGGGTCACCTATCCGCTTCTCAAGAGTTTCAAAGTGGCCCAGGAGACCTCTTCATGGGTGGCTTTCCAGCTGGAAGAGCAAAAAAGCGATGTCAAGCCCGAAAAGAAAGATTCCACGGAATCAGCCGGAAGGAAAGAAGGAAAATCTCCAAAAAAACCTGAATTCGAAGGATTCCCACTCTATGTGATCAATCCGGTCACCGGGGATTCCCAGCAATTTCAGAAAGTCACCGAGTATGGTTTTTCGAAGAAAGGATCACTTTTATTCATGGCCAGCATCACGGAAGATTCCACGGTCACCAGCGTGGTCAGGGTTTTTAATACCTCGACCGGTTCAGCGTCTGAAATCTGGAATGTCAAAGGGGTCGTCAAGGGGATGGAAAGCGATGAAGCGGGCAGGCAGCTGGCTTTCCTGTACTCCCGGGACACTGCCAAGGTTAAGGTTTTTGATCTTTACTACTGGAATGATAAGTCAGAAGAGCCCGTTTGCATTGCAAGGGAGAATACCGAGGGAATACCGGATGGGTGGAGCGTCAGCGAGCATGGCAGGATCACCTTT
Source organism: uncultured Porphyromonadaceae bacterium (assembly GCA_964547475.1). Taxonomy (GTDB): domain Bacteria; phylum Bacteroidota; class Bacteroidia; order Bacteroidales; family UBA12481; genus UBA12481. The sequence goes on along the minus strand of CAZJNQ010000001.1, from coordinate 37,623 downwards.
TCACCCGATGGGCACCGCCTTTTTTTTGGAACCGCTGCCAAACCCGATGTTAAACCGGAGGGTAAGGACACGCTATTGGCAGATGACAAGGTGATGGTCGATATATGGCACTGGAATGAAAACGTACTGCAATCGGTGCAGCTCAAGCAGGTTGACCGGGAAAAGAAAAAGACCTATCAGGCTGTGTATGATATTTCAAAAAAGCAGATCATCCAACTGGCCCATCCTGATTTTATCGAAAACTACAGGCTGGCCCGGCAGGGAGATGGTGACCTGGCACTTGGATTTTATGACAAACCTTATCGCTGGAATAATTCAGTTGCATCAGAAAGCTATAAGGATGTTTATTTAACCGACCTGACGACAGGAAAGGATCAATTGATATTTACAAAGACCAGCGTCAATCCGTTGCTGTCACCTTTCGGGCATTACCTCTATTGGTGGGAGCCGGCAGACAGTTCATGGTACTGTTACACGATCAAGGATGGAACTACCCGCAACCTCACCGGCGGTCTGGATGTTGCCTTCGTCAACGAGGAGCATGACACTCCGGATGAGCCCGGCAGCTATGGACAACTCGGATGGTCTGACAAGGATCGCTCTCTTTTTCTCTATGACAGGTTTGATATCTGGATGTTTGATCCCGAAGGGAAAAATGAACCCGTCTGTGCCACAAAAGGTTATGGCAGAGATAACGGTCTCAGAATCAGGTATCAGTCAACGGATCCGGATGAAAGATTCATCGATACGGAAAAAGAGAACCTCTTTTCCGCATTCCACACGGGGAACAAGAAATCAGGATATTACAGATTTTCCCTGGATAAACCTGACATGAAGCAATTGATACTGCAAGACGTCCGTTTCTCGGGGCTTGCCAAAGCCAGGAACGCCGACAAGCTGATCTGGACGCGGAGCAGTGTCAGGGAGTACCCGGATCTTTGGCAGGGTTCCGGCAGTTTCGGGAATGCAAGGAAAGTCAGCCTGGCCAATCCACAGCAGGATGATTTCATTTGGGCTGATGCCGAATTGGTCGAATGGAAGGATCTGTATGGCGAAGTTCATCAGGGGATTCTCTACAAGCCGGAGAACCTCGATGTCACCAGGAAATATCCCATGATCGTTTATTTCTATGAACGGCATTCCGATGGCCTGCACACGCATTATTCTCCAAGGGCCAGTGCCAGTACCGTGAATCCTGTGGAATATGCCTCTAACGGATACCTGGTTTTTATGCCTGACATTCATTTCTTCAAGGGGTTGCCGGGTAAATCTTTCTACAACGCGATTATGAGTGGCATCCTGTTCCTGTCGGAGAGGAAATATGTCGACATGGACCACCTCGGCATACAGGGCCAGAGCTGGGGTGGATACGGAACAGCCTATATGATCACCCAGACCGATATCTTTGCTGCCGCTTCACCGGGCGCACCGGTAAGCAACATGACTTCCGCCTATGGCGGGATTCGGGCCGAAAGCGGCATGGTCAGGCAGTTTCAATATGAAAAATCACAGAGCCGGATTGGCGGAACCTTGTGGGAAAAACCGGAGTATTACATTGAGAACAGCCCCCTTTTCTTTGCAGACAGGATCCATACCCCGTGCCTGATTCGTCATGATGACGCTGATGGCGCCGTTCCCTTTTCCGAAGGGGTCCAGTTGTTCACGGCGCTCAGAAGGTTGGGCAAACCTGCCTGGCTTGTCAATTACAATAATGCTCCCCATAATCTCTCAAGGCTCGCTGACAAGAAGGACTGGAGTGTCAGGATGATGCAATTCTTCGATCATTACCTCAAAGGCAGCCCCGCACCCGAATGGATGACATTGGGTGTCAAAGCGGTTGACAAGCAAAAGAGCGAGCTTTATTATTGGCCTTATACCCAAAAATAACCTGTTCGATGTGCGTATTCCTATCGTTGAGGGCTGACAAGGCACACCTGATGAAACGGTTTGATGCCAGCTTTATTGAAGAGGAACTGTTCGGATCCCGTTATGTTCAGAGTGCCTTTGAGTATCCTCGGTGGCCGGTCGTAACTTCAGGAAATCCGCGGGAAATCAGGTTGATGAGATGGGGTTTGATCCCATCCTGGATCAAGGACCTGGATAGTGCATTGAAAATCCGGATCAATACCGTAAACGCAAGGTCTGAAACCATACAGGAGAAGCCGGCCTTCAGGAAAGCTGCCCGTACGGGGCATTGCCTGGTCCCGGCAGACGGTTTTTTTGAATTCCGGGAATATCAGGGCAAAAAATACCCCTATTTTATCAAGATCGCCGAAGACGAACTGTTTGCCTTGGCGGGTCTTTGTGAGGAATGGACAGATCCTTCGACCGGAGAACTGATCCCGACTTTCACTGTCCTTACAACCGTGGCCAATCCCCTGATGGAAATAATACATAACCGGAAAAAAAGGATGCCTGTACTCTTGCAGAAGGAAGGGGAGGGAATATGGCTCACGCGGGAATCCGCCGCTTTTGACCTGCTCAAGCCTTTCCCGGATGAACAGATGAAAGCCTGGCCGGTTTCGAGGCTGATCACATCAAGGGATCCGGCCAGGAACAGTCCGAAGGTGCAGGAACCGGTTGAGTATCCTGAATTGCCGGGGACCAACAGCGGCCAGGGATTCCTCTTCTGATTTTACAATTCCAGGCTGCCTTCCTCGAAGGCCTTGTATTTTGCCGCTAACAGGGCCATCATCCGCCGGATCGTTTCAATGGCTTCAAGTGTGTCATCCGATATAGTCCTCTTTTTCATCTTCATCAGCATGTACCCGTAGAGGACAGTCAGGCATACCTCCATATCGGAAATTTTGTCACGGTTATTCATTTTCAGGCGGAAATCACTGATGTTGTGAACCGAATCCCCATACAATTCCTGATAATCGGAGTGCTGAGGGCTTTCAATCAGCCGGAAGTGAAAGTCATCCAGGTCAGCCACCAGGCTCACCAGCAATTGCAGGTGCCCCTGCACCGTGATCTTTTCCGTTTTCATCGCTTCCACGAGTTCTTCATACCAGTCGAAGATTTTCTTTTTTTCTGCTCCACCTGCCTCAAACCGGCTCACGATCTCCCGGTTGATCCTGGCTAAATCGAAATCATTGGCACGGATAAGGTCTTCCAGCTGCCACATGTATAGAATATACTCGGCGATGTTTTCGTTTCGTTTCTGTCTGGCGATGATCATGGAATGATTTTTAAAAACCGATCTTGTCCAGGTCCCGGCGTTCCTTCTTTGTAGGCCTTCCCATCCCTCTGTCGCGGGAATAGAACGCGCTTTCCAGTTTCTGGCGATGTTTTTCGATCTCTTGCGCAGGCGTCAGGTTCAGGACATTTTCTGCCGCGATGGTTGCGGAAACCCGTTTTTCAATCAATCCGGTAACCTGGTAAGTCAGTGTCAGCGGAGGGCGCCTGACTTCAATCACATCACCGATCCGGATTGACCGGCTGGCCTTGACCGGTTCGCCACTGATCAGGATGCGCCCCCGTTTGCAAAAATCAGTTGCCTGGTTCCTGGATTTGAAGATCCTGACTGCCCAGAGCCATTTATCGATCCTGATACCCTCACTCAACGTTTATGGATTTCAAGTTTAAAGCCGGAACCGTGTATATTCACTATGTTCACACCCGGCTCATCCTTCAGGTAGCTTCTGAGCTTGGCAATATAAACATCCATGCTCCTTCCCATGAAATAATCATCCGAACCCCAGATTTTCAGCAACAATTGCTCGCGTCTTACCAGTTCATTGCTGTTCTGGCAAAGCATCCTGAGCAAGGAGGCCTCTTTCTTCGTCAGCCGTTTTTCCTCGCCATGCAACCTGAGGAGCTGGTTTTTGAAATCGAACAGGACGGAGCCGATGCTATAGACTTCGTTTTTTTCATTGTCCCGTGATTTTCCATTTCGGCGAAGAATGATCCCGATCCGGAGTTTCAGCTCTTCCGTGCTGAATGGTTTGGTCATATAATCGTCGGCACCGAGTTTCAGACCCCTGATCCTGTCCATTTCCAACGCACGGGCCGTGAGGAAGATAAACGGAACGTGGGGATTGATCTGATGTATCTCCCCTGCCAGGGTGAAACCATCCTTAAGCGGCAGCATAACATCCAGGATGCAGAGATCAAAAAGCCTCGACCGGAAAGCATTCAGACCAGCCACACCGTTTTTCTCCCACCTGACGCTGTAACCTTCAAGCTCCAGGAAATCCTGGAGCATAAACCCCAGATTTTGGTCATCCTCGACCAGCAATAATTCAGCTTTAGGGTTTTTCATGCCGGTAAATTTATGATAAACCGGGAACCCTTGCCTGTTTCACTCGTCACGGTAATCGTTCCGCCATGGGCTTCGACCATGGTTTTGACATAGTAGAGGCCAATTCCCGTCCCTTTGACGTCATGCTGATTCCCGGTTGGGACGCGATAGAATTTTTCAAAAATGTGCTTCTGCGCTTCCGGGCTGATGCCCACGCCATTGTCATGAACTTCAATGATAAAATGGCCTTGCACTGAACGCGTTAAGATCAGTATCCTGGGATCTTCGGATGTATATTTCTGGGCGTTATCGATCAGGTTATGGATGATATTGGTAAAGTGGACCGGATCAACCATCAACTCGGGATTCTCTGCCTTAAAGTCAAGGTTCACTATCGATCCGTCGATGCATTCTTCAAGGCAAATATTGTCCACTGCGTCCCTGATCAACTCGTGCATATCTGTCGGTTGCCTGTCGATGTGCAGGTTCTCGCGGTTATGGACAGCCATCCTGAGGATCCGGTCAACCAGGGTTCGCATGCGCATGTTTTCCTGGGTGACAATATCGGCATACTTGTTCAGCCTGGCGGGATCCTTGCTGATATCAGGTCGTTTTAAAACCTCTGAAGCCAGCGAGATGTTGGATATGGGAGTTTTGAATTCATGGGTCATGTTATTGATAAAATCATTCTTCATCTCACTGATCTTTTTCTGCTTCAGGATGGTTAAGACGATATAGGCGAAAGAAATGACCACGATCAGGAGGAAGAGGACCGAAGCGCTCAACCAGAGAAGAAGATCCGATAAGATTAGTTGTTTGGGCCGATCGAACCGGACTTCCATGTGATGGCTTTCCTGGATGTGCAGGCAGGAAAGGCTGATCCGGTGCTGGCTGAAATAGCCGTGCAGGCTGACTTCTCCCTTTTTCTCGAAGAGAACTTCTCCGGTTGCACATCGTACGACACGCCAAATAAAAACGGTGTCCAAGCCATGGTAGGCGAAGTGAATCCGCAACAGAGAATCCATTTCCGCCGGAACCAGGTTGATGAATAGCGAGTCAGCTTTTGCCGGAACGGCCAGGCACCCGCATGTCACATCGCAGGTTGCTCCCCTGTGCATCTGGACATATTCGTCCAAAGCACCCTGCAGGGCAATGGTGACCCGGCTGTTAAACTGGTCTTCACCCAGCTTAAGGGCATTTTTAATCCAGAAAAGCTGGGTGATGATGAGCCCGGCGAGGGAAATTGAGGACAGGATGATAATCAGGCGGGTAGTATATCTCTTCATGCGGAGAATTTTGTTCAAAGATACGCTTCGTTGGCCGGCTGAAGAAGTGATTAACAACTATTTAACAGGAATTAGCGGGCATACTGGCAATGGAGCTTCGGATCACGGATCACTTCCTGTTAAAGAGTGACATGGTTCGCGAGATGCCGATGAGCGTGAAACTGACGATAGCTTCCGTGGCTGTTTTAATGTAGCCGGAGAGCTGATCCTTTTCCTCGGGTGTCCATTCCCCTAAAACGTAATTGACCTGGTTGAAGGTTTTTTCCCCGGTGCCAATGCCGAAGCGCATCCGGGCGAACTCCTGGCGCCCAAGGACCTGGATGATGTGTTTCAGGCCATTGTGCCCACCATCGCTACCCTGTTTCCTGATCCGGAGGTTGCCGAACGGGAGAGCCAGGTCGTCAACAACCACCAACAGGTTCTCATCGGGCACTTCCAGTTTTTTAAGCCAGTACCTGACGGCATTACCGCTGAGGTTTACGTAGGTTGACGGTTTGAGCAGAACCAGGATATTCGATTTCACGCGAAGCTCAGCCTTGTCTCCGTACCGGCAGGGTGTAAAAACAGCATCGGATGCTTCCGCCAGGGCATTCAAAATCGAAAAACCAATATTGTGCCGGGTGTTGGTGTACTCTTCGCCGATATTACCCAATCCAACGATCAGATATTTCATCGGAGGTGCAGTTTACTGGCCTGAAACTTCAGGGCTTTCAGGAGCCGACTCTGCCGCCGCCTCTTCGGAGGCTGTCGGAGCCTTGGCTACCCTGGTTACCCTGACCGAAGCTATCACGCTGTTCTTTGGATCCAGGATGGTGAATTCAGGATAGGATAAATCACGAACCTTGATCGTCTGGCCAAGCTCAAGGGGAGTTACGTCCAGGACCAATTGATCCGGGATGGATTCAACAAGACCGCGAACTTTGACCCTCTTCATTTCGAGTTTCAGCTTGCCACCCTGCTGCACGCCTGCAGCGAAACCTTCCAGACGAACCGGAATGCTGACGCTGACCGGTTTACCGAGATTGACCCTGAGGAGGTCCATGTGTAAGATGGCATCCGACACGGGGTGGAACTGGATATCCTGGATAACGGAGGGATATACCGTACCATCAATGTCGAGATTTATCAGGTAAACATGCGGAGTGTAGACCACGTGGGAGTATTCCTTGACATTAGCAAGGAAGTGAATCGGTTCACCTTCACCATACATCACACAGGGAAAGGATTCGTTTTTACGAACCTGCTTGCTGGCTTTTTTTCCAAGCTCTGTTCGTCGAGTACCAGTCAGATTGTAAGTTTTCATGATATCAAAATGTGCTACTCAGGACCCGACTGCGTCAAGCCGGTCATCCGCAGCGAGGATCCCCCATTACACGTTGGTTATTTATCCGGCTAAAAAAGTGGGTGCAAATATAGCAATTAAAACAGATAGGTGGTGCTGATCGATTGGTTGTTGTAAACTTTTTTTATCACATCAGCGAAAAGGTCTGAGATGGAGATGACATGAATCTTGGGACTGGGTTTCCTGAGCGGTATGGAATCGGTCACAACTACTTCTGCCAGTGCTGATTGTTCAAGGCGTTCATAAGCCGGACCCGTGAGGAGGGCGTGGGTTGCCATGCAGCGGACAGACCTGGCCCCGTTTTCCATGATCAGGTTGGCTGCCGTCGCGATGGTTCCGCCGGTATCGATCATGTCATCCACCAGAATAACGTGCTTGTCTGTCACGTCGCCGATGATTGTCATTTCACCCACCATATTCGGGCCTCTCCGGGTTTTATGGCAGATCACCATGGGGGAATCGAGGTATTTGGAATAGGAATTGGCCCTTTTTGAACCACCCGTATCAGGGGATGCGATCACCAGGTTTTCGAGGTTCAGGGAGCGTATGTAATCGATGAAGACGGTGGAGGCATAAAGATGGTCAACGGGTATGTCAAAGAATCCCTGGATCTGGTCGGCATGCAGATCCATGGTGATGATCCTGGAAACACCCGCAGCGGCCAGCAGGTTGGACATCAGCTTGGCGGCGATCGAAACCCTTGGCCTGTCTTTTCTGTCCTGGCGGGCAAAGCCGAAATAAGGTATGACGGCAACGATCTTGTAGGCCGAAGCCCTGCTCGCCGCGTCGATCATCATCAGGAGCTCCAGCAGGTTTTCAGCAGGAGCGAAGGTGGATTGGATGATGAAAACAAAATCTCCCCTGACAGTCTCTTCATAACAAGGCTGAATTTCCCCGTCACTGAAGCGTAGGACGGATGATTTTCCTAATTCGATCCCATAGGAGGCGGCGATCTTTTCCGATAGGTACCTTGAGCCGGTCCCCGAAAAGATCTTAATCGGACTGTTAGGCTGCATTGAAGTGGTGTTTTAAGACAGGGTTTCTGGTCGCTTGTGCAAATGTAATCAATAATTAACCCTTCATTTCAGGATGGTTGAAAAGTAGGTTGGTTTGTTGAATAAAGTCCAGGATTTCATCCCTGCCACGGCCTGTCACCGAGGATGTGACAAACTCCCGCGGGAGCTCCTCCCAGCTCCCCATGAGGGACTTTCTGAATTGCCGGAGGTGTTTCTCCAGGATATTGGATGATAGCTTATCGGATTTGGTATGAACCAGCACAAAAGGTATCCGCTCCGTGCCTAAAAAGGTGATGAAATTCAGATCGATGGCTTGCGGTTCCAGCCTGCTGTCAATCAATACAAACAAACAGAGCAGGTTCTCACGGCTCTTAAGGTATTCAGTGGTAAAACCCGGAAAAGTGTTCCTGACCGATTTGGATACCCGGGCATAACCGTAACCGGGAAGGTCGACCAGGTACCAGGCGTCATTGATCAGAAAATGGTTGATCACACGGGTCTTTCCGGGTGTTCCGGATATCTTGGCCAGTCCTTTCCGGCCGGTCAGCAAATTGATCAGAGTGGATTTGCCGACATTCGACCGGCCGATGAATGCATATTCGGGCCTGGCTGGTGCCGGGCATCTGGCCGGGTGGGTATTCGAACAAATAAATGTGGCGGACTTAATTATCATACTGGCAATATACCTCCAGGACCCGGGTTTCTTCGCGGGGCTCCAGGATCACGTCCTTGATGATCGCCGGCAGAAGGACTGTGCGTCCTGTTTTGACCAGTATCGGGATCTCTCCTCCGTAATTCAGCAGAAAACTGCCTTTCAGGCACATAAAGACCACAAAGGAATCAATGTCCACATAATCACGTTCAACCGGACGGTTCATCCAAATCAGGTTGATGGTGAAATAGGGACAGCGGACGATTTCAGAAGAGCGGTTCAGGACGGGACTGAACGAAGTCCTGTAATTGGGATAGTGTTGAAAATCAATCGCACCCAGCGCAAGATCCGTATGAAGGGTGCGTGGCCTTCCATTTTTTTCCAGGCGGTTCCAATCGAAAATCCGGTAGGTAATATCGCTGTTTTGCTGAATTTCCGCGAACAGGATGCCGGCCCCACTTGCGTGAACCCGCCCGGACGGGATGAAAAAAGTATCACCCGGACTCGCCGTTTCCGTGTTCAGAAGTTCGTGGATCTTTCTATCAGACAAATACTTCATGTACTCTTCCCGATTGGTCTGTCGGTTAAATCCGGTATAGACCACCGATCCCGGGTCTGCCTGGATCACATGCCACATTTCAGTCTTTCCAACAGCCTGATGTCTTTCCGCAGCCAGCTTGTCATCTGGATGAACCTGGACAGACAGGACATCGTGAGCGTCGATCAGCTTGAACAGCAGAGGGAATTCGGTCCCGTGCCTTTCATACACGGAGTCCCCGATCAAACCGCCCATGTATACTTCAATCAGTTCCTGGAGATCGTTGCCTTCGAGAAAACCTTCCTTCACAACCGAAACCTGGCCCTGAACTCCCGAAATTTCCCAGCTCTCACCGGTCATCTCCGGTGCATCTTTTTTCCCGAGCAGGTCCCGGAGTTTGTTTCCGCCCCATAACCGGTACTGGTAAATGGGTTTAAATCGCAAAGGGTACAGCATGAAGTATCAGTTTTGATTAATCCCGGTAAAAATATTTATTTTGACAACAGCGAGATATCGGATCATGGGTACTTTTGACTCGTCCGTAAATATACAATTACCTGTCGAATCCAAATACACCTTATGCTGATCGTTGGAATTGCCGGTGGAACCGGATGCGGTAAGACCACCGTGGTCAATAAAGTGATGGCCAGCTTCAGGAGCGGGGACGTTGCCCTGCTTCCACAGGATTCCTATTACCGGGATAGTGCCCATTTGCCTTTGGAAGAGAGGCAGAAGCTGAATTTTGACCATCCCGACTCCATTGAGTGGTCCCTGCTGATTGAACATATCCGGGAACTGAAAAAGGGCAATTCAGTCAGGCAACCGATCTATTCCTACCTGACCTGCACCCGGTCGGCTGAAACCCTGCTTGTGCAACCGCACAAGGTAGTGATCGTGGAAGGCATCCTGATCCTGACGCAACAAGAAATGAGGGACCTGCTTGACATAAAGGTCTTCGTGGATGCCGATCCGGATGACCGGCTGTCAAGGGTTATCCGGCGCGACCTGGCCGAACGCGGCCGGTCGGCGGAGATCGTGCTTGACCGGTACGACCGGACCGTCAAGCCGATGCACCTGGAATTCATTGACCCGTCCAAGCGATATGCTGATATAATCATTCCGCAGGGAGGCGAGAACAAGGTAGGGATCAGGGTACTTACCTCGCTGATCAGGGAACATCTGAATACCTCGTCAGAAACTGTTTGACAACCGCTATAAACCTGGCCGGTTGCTCGGCGTGAAGCCAGTGGCCGGCATTTTTTAGGGTCGTTACCTGAGCGAGAGGGAACAAGACACGGATCATCCGGACATCTTCATCCCGGATGTAAGGTGATTGATCGCCCCTGATGAAAAGGACCGGAAAACCGGTCAGGGTGATCCCTGCCAGGACCACGTCTTCCATGCCTGACATCAGGGCATTCAGGTTGGACAGAAGTGCGGGAAGGTTCAGTTTCCAGGCCAGATGGCCATCCGGGGTCCTTCCCAGGTTCTTCAGGATAAACTGTCTCAGTCTCTTATCCGGCAAGGCCGGCGCCAATAGCCGGTCGGCTTCACCGAAAAGGCGGACATCTTTGAGACGGATTCCTGATAAGATTTTCAGGACCTGATAATGAAAGTCCTGCTGTTGCCGGTCCGTTGTCGGACTATTATAGGTTCTGGGGCTGATATCAGCGATTATCAGGCCGGAAACCCGGGAGGGGTTGCTGACAGCGAAACGCATGGCGGTTTTCCCTCCCATGGAATGGCCCAAAAGGGTTGCCCTGCTCAGTTCCAGGTGATCCATCAGGCGGGTAAGGTCGTCCGCCATCGAAGGATAGTCGTGGATCTCTGAGTGAAAGGACCGGCCATGGTTACGCTGGTCGACCAAAAAAACTTCATGTTCGTCGGAGAGCCCCCTGGCAACGGAAAGCCAATTGTCACCAGATCCGTAAAGCCCATGGAGAATGATCAGGGGAGGGCCGGATCCGAGCCTGCCATAATGCAATATCACTTCCCGATGGAGATTGAAATACCCGGCTTGGTTGCCTTGAAATAGAGGAATTTCCGACCCATTTCATCCGTCCACATCTCGTTTTTCTTCAGCCAATCCAGGATGATGCTGCGCATGATATTCTTGGCATCTTCCTGGACAAATCTCATCCTGAGGTGAACTTCAGTCTTGTTTCCCCTGGGCCGGACTAGGATAACGGTGTTGATGCCGGGCATGGCTGACAGGGCCTGTTTCCAGTCGGATTGTGTTTTATTGATTGCTTTGTCGACCGCGGAGGTTTCGTTTTGGAATTGGGAAGAGTTGGTCATGTTCCAGGATTGGAAATAGAGAGCCAGGATCCCGGTCATTTCATCGTGAGCCTTGATTATTGCGTCTTTCAAGGCTTCCTCCGGATTATCGCCCATCCCGAATGCTACCGGATAAACATAATAGGGACCCCCTTCCTGGTCGAAGACTTCCTTGGTTGTCCAGTAATCAGCCAGCATAGCGACCGGATCGTCTCCTTCACTCATGGTTTTCCAACCCTTTCTTTCGAGCTGGGCCCATTCCGTGCGGGCTTTTTCCTGGGCTTTGGCAACCTGTTCCGGTGTCGGTCCCACCTGAGACATCAGCAAGCCCGGTGAGAAAATCAGCAATAATGCAAGTTTTTTCATATCAGAAAGAATTGATTTCCAGTTTCCTGCGATACATCCTGATCGTATTTTCCAATCCAAAATAGAGGGCATCCGATATCAGGGCATGGCCGATGCTGACTTCCAACAGGCCGGGTATCCGGGAAGCAAAGAAATTCAGGTTATCGAGATTGAGGTCATGTCCGGCATTTAACCCGAGCCCGCATTCCTGTGCCACCTGCGCGGCTTCGATGAACGGCTTGATGGCTTCATCAGGATCGGTCGGGAAGTGGTTGGCGTAGGGTTCAGTATAAAGTTCAACCCGGTCGGTTCCCGTTTTTGCGGCATAACGGACCATTTCGGGATTGGCATCGACAAAAATCGATACCCTGATCTTTTTAGCATGGAACCGGTTCACAACCTCTTCCAGGAATTGGGTGTACCGGACGGTATTCCACCCCGCATTGGAAGTGATGGCGTCATGGGCGTCAGGAACGAGTGTAACCTGCTCGGGGACTACCCCGCTCACGAGGCGGATGAAGGACTCTGAGGGAAACCCTTCGATGTTGAATTCGGTCCTGACGATTGGCCGCAGATCCAGTACATCCTGGTACCGGATATGCCGTTCATCCGGACGCGGATGAACCGTGATACCCTCGGCTCCGAAGCGCTGGCAATCAACCGCTGCCTTAAGCACATCGGGCACATTGCCTCCCCGGGCATTCCGGAGTGTGGCAATTTTATTTATATTTACGCTTAATCTGGTCATGATATAATCCTGAGCAGCTAAAATTACGAAACATCTCCCGGAATGTTAGCAATTGATCTGGTTTCAGACCTGATCCCGCTGGTTTCTGACCGCGATACGGTCGGACAGGCTCTCAACTGGATGGACCTGTACAGGGTAATCCACCTGCCTGTCTCTGACGATTCCCGCTATCTTGGATTGGTTTCGGAGTCCGACCTGCTGAACTATCCGGAACCCGATACTCCGGTCAGTCATTCCGGTCTGAATTTGATAAATGTGCATATTACTGATAATCAGCATATTTATGAGGCCATTGAACGAATGGCTTCTCTGAGGCTCACTTTAATGCCGGTACTGGATTCCGCGAAGGAATATAAAGGTTGCATCACTTTGCCCGATCTTTTAAGGGGCATAAACCAGATGACCGCAGCCGGCCAGCCCGGCGCCATCCTCCTGATGAGCATGGCGGAAAGGGATTATGCTCTTTCCACCCTGTCGCGGATTATAGAGGAGAACAACGCCAAGGTGCTCAGCCTGTATGTTACCTCGGTTCCTGAGTCCAGGGAAGTCAGTCTGACCATCAAAGTAAACTCAACGGAGGTCAATTCAATGATCCGTTCCCTTGAAAGGTTCGGATACCCGGTAAAGACCTGTTTTTTAAACGATAGCCAGTCGGATGAGTTTTACCGATCGAGATACGAGGAGTTAATGAAATATATGGGCATGTAGTACCATGATAAACAGGGAGAACAACAAGACTGTCCTTATTTTCGGGCGTGAGTTCAGCGAATCCTTCCGCGGATCGTTTACCCTTCTGCTTGACCGGCTCATGGAAGAACAGGCGAGGATCTTTGTCTTCGAGCCTTTCGACCGGTTCATTCGCGGCTGCTGTCCGGATCTTCCGGCATGGGACGGGACTTTCAAGAAGTATGAGGATCTCCGGGATCTCAAGGGAGTGATGTTCAGTATCGGGGGTGACGGCACCTTCCTGGAGGCCATTACCATGGTCAGGGATCTCCCGGTTCCCCTGGCCGGGATCAACAGCGGACACCTGGGATTCCTGGCTGATATTTCCGGCGACGAAATACAGGCTGCCGTTGATGCTGTCATGGAGGACGCCTTTCAGACCGAAGAGCTGATCCTGCTCCGGGTCGACAGCGAGAAGACTCTTTTCGGGGAACTGAATTTTGCCCTGAACGAGATAACCGTTCACAAGCGGGACGATTCCTCCATGATCCGCGTACATGCCTGGCTTAACGGAGAATTCCTGAACACTTACTGGGCTGACGGATTGATTGTTGCCACGCCGACCGGCTCAACGGCCTATTCACTCAGCGTGGGAGGCCCCCTCATGCTCCCCGATGCCGGGAACCTGGTCCTGTCACCGATAGCGCCTCATAACCTGACCATGAGACCGTTGGTTTTCAAGGATTCCATGATACTCACACTCAAGATGGAAAGCCGCGGCGGCAACCTGCTGGTCACTGCCGATTCCCGCTCCGTGGTCATGGATCACTCCCTGGAGCTTACTATCCGGAAAGCTTCTTTCCGGATAACCACCATCCGCCTCCGGGGGCACAACTTCTACCAGACGCTTCGTTCCAAGCTGATGTGGGGAGCCGATAAAAGAAACTGACCCGCCATGTAACTTGTCCTGCTTTCTGACGTCTTATTGGAGGCCTTAAATTCCGCGGATAATAATATATTTGCGGTTTCGCAGTTATTGTAGGTGACATCAGGAATTGGTTCCGTCTGCAATCTGCCCGGTTATGAAGAAGACTCTCTTATTTATCGGATTAATCCTGCTTTCCATGGGATTGATTGCCCAGAAAAGTTATGATTACGGCCTGTTCCTGGGTGCGACCGGAAATCACCTTTCCAATATTCTTCCCGTATATGACCCCATGAGTGTGACTGTGGCTCCGGGGGGCTATTTCCGGTACAATCTCAATTCTCGTTATGCGATCCGCGGCGGGGTTAATATAGGATTCGATCCGAAAGGTGTGATGCCACCCGCAGGTGATATTCATGGCCTGTTTGAATTCAATTTCCATGCATTGAATCCGAGAAGGGATAATGCAAAATTCAGTTCCTATGTGGGTACCGGCTTAAGCGCATTCATCAGCAGTACGCCGGGTTTATATCTCCCGTTTAATGTCGGTGTCCGTTATAATGTCTCAAAGCATATTACTTTAGGGCTGGAATGGGCATTAAGGAAACAGATCGTAGTCATTTCCGGCGGCGGACTAGATTTTACTAAATTTATAGATCCTGCGTGGCGGTCGCATGTGGGACTGATGGTTGGATACAGCATAGAGAAAACCTGCCCGACCTGCCCCTTTTACGAAAAGCAACGCACTAAGAAACGCAGATGAGCATTAAGGAAAAACTGATCACCGAGAAACTTCCCCGGCACGTCGCCATCATCATGGATGGCAATGGAAGGTGGGCCCGGAAGAAAGGCGCTGCACGCGTGTTCGGTCATCAGAACGGGGTGTTGCCGGTTAGGGAGGTGGTAGAAGCCAGCGGGGAATTGGGAATCGAGTACCTGACGCTTTATGCTTTCAGCACCGAGAACTGGGGTCGCCCGGTTGAGGAAGTCAACGCCCTGATGGGATTGCTGGTCTCGACTATAAAAAAAGAGACCCGGAAATTGATGGAAAACAATGTCAGGTTGCTGATGATTGGGGACTTGAGCCTTCTCCCCGTTATACCTCGGGAAGAGCTCGCGAGCCTGATCGACCAGACTAAAAACAATACAGGGTTAACGGTCGTGCTGGCGCTCTCCTACAGTTCCCGGTCCGAGATCCTGAAGGCCGCCAGGAAGATCATCGAGGACAGCCGTAACGGCAAAATCCGGCCTGAAGAGATGGATGACCTGCGCTTTCAGTCGTACCTGGAAACGGCCGGCATCCCCGATCCGGAACTTCTGATCAGGACCAGCGGTGAGTACAGAATCAGCAATTTCCTGTTGTATCAGATCGCCTATACCGAGCTTTACTTTACACCTAAATTCTGGCCCGATTTTCGCAAGGAGGATTTATATGCCGCCCTGCTCGATTATCAAAACCGGGAGCGTCGCTTCGGAAAAACAAGCGAGCAATTATAACCGAGGAACCCTGCCATGATCAAGAGAATACTTATCTGTGCCCTGCTCCTGTTATCCGCAATATCCCTGATCTCCCAGGAAGAGCCACTCCCGGTGATGAATTACAGCCGGGAAGCGCAGCGATACGAGATCGGAGGAGTTACGATATCAGGAATAAAATATTTGGATCAAAGGATCTTGCATC
This sequence comes from uncultured Porphyromonadaceae bacterium, assembly GCA_964547475.1. Lineage (GTDB taxonomy): Bacteria > Bacteroidota > Bacteroidia > Bacteroidales > UBA12481 > UBA12481. Next base: position 21,904 of record CAZJNQ010000001.1, on the reverse strand, counting down.
AGTTTTCCGGACTCGAGGTAGGGCGGGTGATCACCTTCCCCGGAGAGGACATCAAGAAAGCCATCGAAAAGCTCTGGGACCAGCAGTTGTTCTCCGATATACGCATTACAGCCACACGGATCGAAGGGGATCTGATCTTTCTGGATATTTATCTCCAGGAGATGCCGCGCCTGAGCCAGTATTCCTTTTCGGGTGTCAATAAGCAGGAAGCCGATGACCTGAAAGAAAAGGTCAAGTTGGTGCGTGGCGAGCTGGTCACTCCTTTCATCATCTCCAGGACCATCTATCTGACTAAGGATCATTTTATCAGCAAAGGATACCTGAATACGGAAGTCGAGATTCTCCAGAGGCCGGATTCAGCCATGCAGAACGCGACGATACTGGATATCCAGGTCGCTAAGAAGAACAAGGTCAAGATCCGGGAAATTCAATTTGAGGGCAATACGGTCCTGCCGGAAAAGAAGTTGCGCCATTCGATGAAAGATACAAAACAGAAGGCCTGGTACAATATTTTCAAAACATCCAAATACATCGAGGAAAATTTTAAAACAGACAAGGAGAACGTAATTGCCAAGTACAATGAACTGGGGTACCGCGACGCCAGGATCATAGGCGATACCCTGTATCATAACGAAGATGGAACCGTCGGCCTCCGGCTGAAAGTTGAGGAGGGCAGGCAGTTTTTCTTCAGGGATATAACATGGGCAGGCAACACCAAGTACACCAGCGAGTTCCTGAGCAATATGCTGAGAATCAAGAAAGGGGATGTCTATGATCAGGCCATCCTGCAGGAACGGCTCGAATCGGCTCCCGATGCCGTGGGGAACTGGTACATGGATTACGGTTACCTGTTCTATTCCGCGGAGCCCATCGAAGTGAACGTCGAGGGTGATTCGGTTGACATCCAGATTGTCATCCATGAAGGGACCGAAGCCCGCATCAATAACGTGATCATTACCGGTAATGACCGCACCAATGAGCACGTGATACGCCGGGAGATCTACACTCGGCCGGGCGACCTGTTCCGCCGGTCCGATGTGATCCGTTCGGTGAGAGAGCTGGCCAACCTGGGATTTTTTGACCCGGAGAAGATCAATCCGGTCCCGATACCGAACCAGATGGATGGAACCGTGGATATCGAATACCAGCTTGAAGAGAGGGCCAATGACCAGATCGAGATTTCAGGCGGCTGGGGAGCGGGAATGGTTATCGGGACACTGGGAGTGAGGTTCGGTAATTTTTCAGCCCGTAATTTCTTCAAGAAAGATGCCTGGAGGCCCCTGCCTTCAGGCGACGGACAAAACCTGAGCATCAGGGCGCAATCCAACGGGAAGTATTACCAGGCATACAGCGCTTCCTTCGTTGAACCCTGGCTGGGAGGGAAAAAACCCAACTCCCTATCGGTTTCCCTTTATCATACCGTCCAGACCAACGGAAGGCAAGCAGAGGATCCCCTGAACCAATCGATGAAAATAACAGGAGCTTCCATTGGCCTGGGCCGGAGGCTGAGCTGGCCGGATGATTATTTCACCCTCTACAATGCACTTTCCTACCAGCGCTACAACCTCGATTCCTGGTCCTACTTTGTCATCACTGACGGGGTAAGCAATAACCTGAGCTTTACCACCACTTTCGGGAGAAATTCCCAGGACCAGATCATCTACCCGAGAACGGGGTCAAATTTCAGCCTGTCACTCCAGATCACTCCTCCTTATTCCGCCTTCAATAAAAAGGATTACAGTACACTGGAAGATGCCGAAAGGTATAAATGGGTCGAATACCACAAGTGGTCGTTCAAATCGGCCTGGTATACCAAGCTCTGGTCCATCGGCAGCAAGGAGGCCGACGGGGAAACCCGGGATTTTGTGTTGGCCACCAAAGCCGAATTCGGATACCTGGGCTTCTACGATCCTTATGCCCGGTCCCCGTTTGAGAATTACGAGGTTGGAGGCGACGGCATGATGGGATACAGTTATTACGGAAGGGACATCATCGCCATGCGGGGATATGCCAACGGATCACTGACTCCGACAAACGGTGCCAACCTGTATACCAAGTTTACCATGGAAATGAGGTTCCCGATTTCGCTGAACCCCAATGCGACCCTTTTTGCCCTGGCTTTTTTCGAGGCGGGGAATGCCTGGTATGAATTCAAGCAATTCAATCCTTTTAACATGAAACGTTCAGCAGGTGTCGGTGTAAGGATCTTCCTCCCCATGTTCGGCCTGATGGGGGTCGACTGGGGATATGGCTTTGATGATATCCCGGGAACAACGGGTAAAAACCACAGCCAGTTCCATTTTGTGCTCGGCTCACAATTATAATTGACGACAGACGATTGACAATTTACGATTTACGATTTGGTATGAGAATTGATAAAACGGAAAAAACATGGTTATGAAAAAGATAGCTTTCACTTTAAGTTTACTGCTGATCGGGGCTTGTTTCGGCTTCAGCCAGAAATTTGCCTATGTCAATACCGATTATATCCTGGGCCGGATACCGGCTTATGATGCAGCTCAAAAACAACTCGACCGGGTATCGGAAGAGTGGCAGAAAGAGATCGATGCCAAACGTACGGATATCGAGAAGCTTTACAAGGATTACCAGGCCGAGAGAGTTCTCCTGACCGAAGAGCTTCGTACCCGGCGGGAGGAGGAGATCATGCAGCGCGAAAAGGATGTCAAGGAGCTTCAGAAAAAGTATTTTGCACCGGACGGGCAATTGTACAAAAAACGCCAGGAATTGGTCAAGCCCATCCAGGATGATGTCTTCAATGCCGTGAAAGAACTGGCGGCAGAAGGAGGCTTCTCCATCATCTTTGATGTGGCAGCAGGTCCCACGATCCTGTTTACAGATCCCAAGTTCGATAAAAGCGATGACGTTCTGAAGAAGATGGGAATTCAGAATTAATTCTTATATTTGTCGTCCATTTTAAGTGACACAATATTAGACCGTTCTGTATTAACTGATTATTTGGGAACAATGAAAAAATCTATTTTCGCCTTTGCTGTTTGCTTACTCCCGGCTTTAACCTCAGGAACTTCCGTCTTCGCCCAGATGAAAATCGGGCATATCGATTCCGAAAAGATCATGAGCGTGATGCCGGAGAGGGACAGTGCTGCAAAAATCTATGAAAAGTACAGTCAGGACCTTAACAAGGTGCTGGAAGAAATGCAGGTGGAATTCAACAACAAAGCCGATCAGTACAATCTTCAGAAAGATTCGCTGAGTTCTTTCATCCGCCAGGCCAAGGAAGCCGAGCTGCTGGAACTGCAGCAGAAAATCCAGAATTACCAGAACCTTGCCGGCCAGGAACTGCAGAAGAAGCAGGGTGAGCTCCTGCAGCCGATCATCGACAAAGTCAAATTAGCCATCAAGGAGGTGGCTGTTGCCAACAAGTTCACTTATGTCCTTGACCTTGCATCCCCAGCGGTCCTTTATTACCCGGAGGATGAATCATTCGATCTGCTTCCCTTGGTCAAGGCCAAATTAGGATTAAAGTGATCGCGCTTTCGAAAACCATCCCTGCCGGCAGGCGGGGATTTTTTTTATGATTGCCTCTTCGCCGATCGGTGTATTCGATTCGGGTATCGGAGGCCTGAGCGTCTGGAAAGAGCTCAGGTTGCAGATGCCCGGTGAATCCATTATTTATGTGGCCGATTCGGGATACGCCCCTTACGGGACCAGGACCCGGAAATACATCCGGGAACGGTCAGGGTTCATTACCGGTTTTCTGCTTGAACAGGGCTGCAAGCTGATCGTGGTTGCCTGCAATACGGCTACCGGGGCGGCTATCTCCATGCTGAGGAAGAAATTTTCAGTACCGTTCATCGGCGTGGAGCCGGCAGTCAAGCCTGCAGCCAGGAATTCCCGTTCCGGGCATATCGGGGTCCTGGCTACGGAACAAACCTTCAACGGGGAGCATTTCTTAAGGACCACCGGACTCTGGTCTGGCTCCGTGCGTGTCCATGTGCAGGCAGGCAACGGACTGGTCGAGCTGATCGAGTCGGGGAGGACGGAATCGAAGGAAACGAGGGATTTGCTTAAGCAATATCTTGACCCGATGATCGCATCCGGGGTCGATCAGCTGGTCCTCGGCTGCACCCATTACCCGTTCCTGATCCCGTTGATCCGCCAGATGGTTCCCGAATGGGTCACCATCATCGATCCGGCACCGGCGGTTGCCAGGCAAGCGAGAAAAGTGCTTGCTGAATCCGGATTATTGAATCCGGGAGAACGGGCTCCGGAATACCGGTTCCTGACAACCGGAAATCCTGACCGGCTGACGGCCATGGTCAACCAGGTAGCAGGTAATTACCCCGTCGGGCAACTTACCTGAAGTTCCTTTCTCCTTTCTCCTTCCTCCTTCCTACTTTCTATTAAAGTTGTTCCCTATGACGGGTGTAAATCCCCTGACCGGTTTAATTATCGCCATCCTTTGATTTTTGATTTTTTCTCTCTTTCAAGAATACACAAGCAATAATCATTTTCTTCAAGTCTGAAATCTGTTTACTTTGCTGTCAGAAAAACTAAATATCCAATCCGATATGAGTAAACAGGTTAAGGTTGTGGAAATAGAGGAGGTGGCCATCCGGTTTTCGGGGGATTCCGGGGACGGGATGCAGCTGACCGGGACCCTATTTTCTGATTCATCGGCTGTTTTCGGGAACGATGTATCCACGTTCCCTGATTATCCGGCCGAGATCAGGGCTCCTCAGGGAACCGTGGCAGGTGTGTCGGGTTTTCAGGTTCATTTCGGTCATGCCCAGATCAATACACCCGGGGATTTTTGCGATGTTCTGGTGGCGATGAACCCGGCAGCCCTGAAAGCCAATTTCAGGTGGGTCAAATCCGACGGGATCATCATTTATGATATCGATGCATTCGACGAGAAAAATATTCTCAAAGCCGGATATAAGGTTAACCCTTTTGAAGAGGAGAAAATGGGCGCCATCCAGGTGATTTCAGCCCCGATTTCGTCCCTCACGCGCGAAAGCCTGAAGGACACAGGCCTGGACCAGAAATCGATCATGCGTTGCAAAAACATGTTTGCCCTGGGTATAGTAAGCTGGCTTTTCGACCGTCCCCTGGAACATGCTGTCAGTTTTTTCAACAAGAAATTCAGTAAAAAGCCTCTCCTGGTTGAAGCCAATACCAAGGCACTCTATGATGGGTACTACTATGCCGAGACCATCGAGGCTTTCACCAGCCATTTCAGGGTCAAGCCGGCTGAAATTGAAAAGGGAACGTACCGCAACATCAATGGCAACACCGCAGTGGCCTGGGGCTTAATGGCTGCGGCAGAGAATGCGGGCCTGGGTTTATTTGTCGGATCTTACCCGATCACTCCGGCGACCGGTATCCTGGAGGAATTGGCTTCCAGAAAGGATCTGAAGGTCAAGACTTTTCAGGCCGAAGACGAAATAGCGGGTATCTGCACGGCCATTGGAGCTAGTTATGCAGGGTGCCTGGCTGCAACAACCACCTCAGGGCCCGGACTGGCTTTGAAAGGAGAAGCTATCGGCCTGGCGGTCATGACCGAGTTGCCACTGGTGGTGGTTGACGTTCAGAGGGGAGGCCCATCCACGGGGCTGCCGACTAAAACGGAACAATCAGACCTGATGCAGGCTCTCTTCGGCAGAAACGGGGAAAGCCCTGTGGTTGTGCTGGCTGCTTCCACCCCTTCCAATTGTTTTGATTTTGCCTATCAGGCTTCCAAAATCTCAATTGAGCACATGACCCCGGTCATCCTCATGACGGACGGTTTTCTGGCCAACGGTTCGGAGCCCTGGAAAATCCCGGATCCTGACGAATTTCCGGCCATAAAAGTTCCAAGGCCCAAGGAATCTCCCGAAAACTGGCTGCCCTATGTCCGGGATCCTGAGACTCTGGTCCGGACTTGGGCAATCCCGGGTACTCCGGGCTTTGAGCACCGGGTGGGCAGTCTGGAAAAAGCGGATCGGACCGGTAACGTTTCTTATGTACCAGAAAATCACGAGCTCATGACTCATATCCGGGATGCCAAGATTCAAAAAGTGGCTCTGGATATTCCACCCCTGGAAATAATCGGGGATCCGGATGCCGATCTCCTTCTCATGGGCTGGGGAGGTACCTACGGGCATCTGCTGAGCGCCCTGAACGAGATCCGCGGGGAGGGACACAAACTGGCCCTGGCCCATTTCAACTATATCAACCCGCTTCCGCTCAATACCGGGGATATAATGTCCCGGTTTAAAAAGAGACTGGTTTGCGAGATCAATCTGGGCCAGTTTGCCAGTTTCCTGAGGATGAAGCTGCCCGAATATTCCTACCGGCAGTTTAATAAGATCATGGGACTGCCGTTCACTGTCAGGGACCTGACAGAAGTTATACTTAAAAACCTGGAGGACTGAGCCATGGATGTCAAACAATTACAACCTGAAGATTTTAAGAGCGACCAGATGGTTCGCTGGTGTGCCGGCTGTGGTGACCATGCCATCCTGAGCGCAACGTTGAAAGCCCTTCCCCAGATCGGGTACAAACACGAAGACGTGGTTTTCATTTCCGGGATCGGCTGCTCCTCCAGGTTTCCCTATTATGTCAATACCTATGGCGTCCACGGGATTCACGGACGAGCCATGGCAATCGCCAGCGGAGTCAAGGTGGCCAATCCTGCCTTGAGCGTCTGGATAATCACCGGTGACGGGGACTCCCTGGCTATTGGCGGCAATCATTTCATGCACCTGATCAGGCGGGATATTGATGTGAACCTGATCCTGTTCAATAACCGGATTTACGGACTGACGAAAGGCCAATACTCTCCGACCTCCATTCATGGAGCGTTGTCAAAGACATCACCCTATGGGACCGTGGAAAGGCCTTTTAAACCAGGAGGAATCACCATCGGCGCGGGAGGGAGCTTCTTTGCCCGGACGATTGATTCCATGCCCAAAATGTCCACCGAGATCCTGCTGGAGGCGGCAAAGCATATCGGAGCATCCATTGTTGAAGTGATGCAGAACTGCGTGATTTTCAACGATAATACCTGGGCTGACATTACCGACCGTGAAAACCGTGATGACCGGATCATCCTGCTGAAGCACAGGGAACCCATGATCTTCGGAAAAAATCAGGATAAGGGCCTGATCCTTAAAGATAACCAACTGCAGGTCGTGCAATTGGGAGAAGGCGGTTACTCCGAAAAGGATGTCCTGGTCCATGATACACAAACCGAATTTGCCGGTATTCACCTTATGCTGGCCACTATGGACTACCCGAAATACCCGGTGGCCATGGGTGTGATCCGTTCGTGCAACCTGCAGGCGGCTTATGAAAGGAAGTTGGAGGATCAGATCGACGCCGTTAGGAGCCGGAGCGAGATCAAGACGGTCAGGGACCTGCTGCATTCCGGTGCCACCTGGGAAGTATAAAAAACTGCTTTACCTGATTGACTTAACAGGGGCGATTATTCCTGAATACTTGAATGCTGTTAACGCAGTTTTTGCTAAATTGGCGTTAATCAGGTTCATCCTTTTTCCATGGCAGAAAAGCGGAACAGACATCCCGATCTTGAGCGGCTGGTTGCGGAACATACCGAGCGCGTCAAGGAGCTCACGACCATCAACCGTACCAACTCAATTATATCGGAAGGAAAGCCTCTCCCGGAAACCCTCCGACAGATAGCCTTGATCCTTCCCAGGGGATGGCAATATCCTCAGAAAGCCTGTGCACGGATCGCTTATGACGGCGAGGAATTCCTGAGCCTGAGGTTCAAACGGACGGAATGGCTGCAACAGAAGGAATTCACGACTGCCGATGGAAAAGCAGGTGTTGTTGAGGTTTTCTATGTGCAGAAGATGCCGGATGCGGATGAAGGCCCTTTCCTGAATGAGGAAAGAGATCTGATCCAGAATATTGCCGGCCTGATCACCGGCTACCTTAACGGGCTCATGGGTAAGGCAGTGATAGTAACGCCACCCCGCGAACGGGAAGATTATAAATTCAAGAGGATCATCTATACCGAATCGATGAAGGACAGCCGCCTTCTGCTCCAGCAATTTCTCAGCAAGCAGGCGGCGGATAAGAATATCTTCCATGACCTGATGAAGTACAAGGTTTCGGAGATCCTGCTGGTCGCTACCCTTTATGACACGTTCATCCTGGAAAACGAGGACCGGTTCTTTGAACAGGCGATGGGGGAGGTTTACCACCTGAGCCTGTCTTCACTGCCCAGGATAACCGGTGCCACATCAGCTGATGACGCCTTGGAGCTGCTGAAGGAAAAAAACTATGATTTTGTTGTCCTGATGGTAGGCGTGGATACGCGAAGTCCGCTGAGGCTGGCTGAAAGAATACGCCGCCGTTATCCGGAAATAAAAATCTTCCTCCTTCTGAACAACAGTTCCAAGATCGGCTTGTTTGACGATGACCAGGTTTACCTGCCGTCGATCGACAGGATGTTTGTCTGGAATGGAGATTCCAAGATATTCTTTACCATGGTCAAGCTCCTGGAAGACGAAGTCAACCTCGAGAACGATACCCGGGTCGGCCTGGTCAGGGTCGTCTTGCTGGTCGAAGATTCACCGAGGTACTATTCCCGGTATCTTCCGATGCTCTATACACTGGTGTTCGAACAGACACAGGAACTGATCGCCGAAGCCAACACCAATGAGCAGGACAAGATAAGCAGGATGAGAGCCCGTACTAAAATAGTGCTGGCTACGAGCTATGAGGAAGCGCTGAGTTATTTCAATAAATACCAGGATTACCTGGCTTGTGTCATTTCGGACGTCAAATTCAAGAGAAGCGGCCTCACAGATGAAACCGCAGGGATCAGTTTCCTGCGGTATGTCCATGACCACAGGCAGGAAATCCCAATGATCCTGCAGTCGTCCGATGCCCAGTTCGCCGCTTCCGCGGTCAAACTGAAGGCCACTTTCATGAACAAGAATTCCGAGACACTGCTGCAGGACCTCAAGACTTTCATCACCTATTCCCTGGGCTTCGGCCATTTTGTTTACCGGGATACTATGGGCCGTAAGATCGCAGTGGCCCGTTCGATGAAAGATTTCGAAGACCATCTCCGAACCATACCGGAAGAGTCCATCCTCTACCATGCCCTCAAGAACCACTTCTCCCTTTGGCTGATGGCCCGCGGTGAAATTCATCTGGCCAAGATCATCAATCCGATCAAGGCTACCGATTTCAGCAGCCCCAAGGACCTCAGGGAATATATTATTGATGTTATTCAAAATTACCGGATTGACAAGGACAGGGGGAAAGTGGTCAATTTCGATGAATCGGCCGTCCTTGACTGGCGCAACATAGTCAGTTTGGGTACGGGATCCCTCGGTGGTAAAGGAAGGGGACTGGCTTTTATCAATACCCTTATCAATAATCTGGATTTCACCCAGATCATTCCCGACATTAACATCCGGACCCCGAGAACCGCTATCATCGGAACCGATGAGTTTGAAATTTTCATGCAACGCAATAACCTGATCACCAGGGTAATGGAAATGGAGGACTATGGCGAGATCCGAAAGTTGTTCATGGATGGCGAACTTTCCTTCAACCTTCGGAAGAAACTCAAGACCTTCATGCAGTTGTTGAACCGTCCCCTGGCGGTGCGCTCCTCAAGTATTTTTGAAGATTCTCTGCTTTATCCTTTTGCCGGGATTTTTGAGACCTATGTGCTGCCTAATTCGGATCCTGATTTCAATACCCGTTTCAACCAGCTTCAGGATGCGATCAAGATGGTTTATGCATCCATCTTTTCTCCCGAGGCGAGGATGTACTTCGATGCGGTGAATTACAAGATTGAAGAGGAGAAGATGGCCGTGATCATTCAGGAGTTGGTGGGAAACCAATTTGACCGGTATTATTATCCACACATCAGCGGCACGGCCCAATCTTACAATTACTATCCCGTAGCGCACATGGAGCCGGATGACGGTTGTGCCGTGGTCGCCCTGGGTTTGGGCAGATATGTTGTTGAAGGTGAAAAAGCCTGGCGTTTTTCGCCAAAATACCCGACCTTACAGGTCACCTCCCTCAAGGACCAGTTAAAAACATCGCAGGTGGATTTTTATGCCGCTGATCTCGGAAAGGATAAGATCGACCTGTTTGAGGGAGAAGAAGCAGGCCTGGCCAGGTTGGAGGTTTCCCTGGCCGAGTCCCATGGCACCCTAAAACACCTGGCTTCAGTCTATGATCCGGATAACGACCGTTTTGAACCGGGACTCTCAACCGGTGGGCCACGCGTGCTCAATTTCGCCAATATCCTTCAGTTTGATCACATTCCACTCGCAAAGACCATACAAGTGATTCTCGATGTAGTGCATGAAGCGCTGGGGACAGCTGTTGAAATAGAATATGCGGTAGACCTGGTCCCGGATGCCGGCATGAAGTCATCTTTTTACCTTTTGCAGATCAAGCCTATGGTCGGCTCGGATGAAGATTATACGGTCGACATTGACAGCGTCAAGCGGGATCATATCATGCTCTATGCAGAAAGAAGCCTCGGTAACGGGAGAATCCGGTATCTCCGGGATGTGGTTTACCTCGACCCTGCCCGGTTCGACAAACTGAAAACGGTTGAGATGGCTGCCGAGATCGAGTATTTCAACAAGAGAATGGTCAGATCCAGGAAGGAATATGTTCTGATCGGACCCGGAAGATGGGGCAGCCGCGACAAGTTTATCGGAATACCCGTAAAATGGTCCCAGATCTCCGGAGCACGCATCATTGTGGAAACCGATCTGGCTGATTTTCCGCTTGAAGCATCCATGGGATCTCATTTTTTCCACAATGTGACCTCCATGAATGTGGGTTATCTTTCGGTTCATTCGGGCGGAAAGAACTTTATTCACTATGATCTTTTGAATCAGCAGGTTCTGGTGGAGGAGGGACAGTACTTCCGGCACGTCAGGTTTGAGAGGGACCTGGATATAGTTATGGACGGTAAAAAGAGACAGTCCCTGATCCGCCTCGGAAATGATGAGGAAGGCCAGGATTCCCCGGCATACCCGGTTATAAATGACTTCAATGAATGAAATAGTCACGGTTGACCAGCAAAACATGGACTTCGGCGAAGCCGAATTTAAGTTGCTGATGCAGAGGAGGATAAATAGAGTACTGATCATCTGCAGCAACTATGATTTCTTTATGCTGGAGGAGGACGGAAGGATAGATGAACAGATATACAATGAATATGTTTCACTGAACCTCCGGTATCCTCCCGTTTTCATCCAGGCCAACACGGCGCGGAAGGCTTTCGAGTACCTTGAAAAGGAACACATTGACCTGGTCATTTCCATGCTTAGCGTTGGAGAGATGGATGCCTTCGGGCTGTCAAAAAAGATCAAGAGCGAGTATCCCCATATTCCCATCGTGGTGCTCACGCATTTCAGCCGGGAAGTATCGATCAAGCTGGAAAAAGAAGACCTAAGTGCCATTGATTACGTGTTCTCGTGGCTGGGTAATGCCGATCTTCTCCTGGCCATCATCAAGCTGATAGAGGACAAGATGAACCTGAAATACGATGTTCATGAAGTGGGCGTCCAGGTCATCCTCCTGGTGGAGGACTCCATTCGTTATTATTCCTCATTTCTTCCTGCCATTTACAAAATCGTCTTCAAGCAAAGCAAGTCCTTCATGCAGGAAGGCCTTAACGAGCACCGCAAGATGCTAAGGATGCGCGGCCGGCCGAAAATCCTTCTGGCCACCAATTATGAACAGGCCAATCACCTCTTCAACCAATACAAGGACAGCACACTCGGAATTATTTCCGACATCTCCTATATCAGGGAAGGGAAAAAAGACCAGGAGGCCGGCCTGAAATTCTGCCAGGCGGTCCGGAAAGTGGATCCTTACGTGCCTTTTCTCCTGCAATCCTCGGAGTTGTCAAACCAGGCACCGGCAACCGAACTCAATGCCAGTTTCCTGCATAAGTACTCCAAGACGCTGGAAATCGAACTCAGGAATTTCATGCTCCGGTACATGAATTTCGGTGATTTCATTTTCAGGGATCCTGCCACCCGTGAAGAGATCGGAAGAGCATCCAACCTGAAGGAGATGCAGGATATCATCCTGAAGATCCCGGCTCAGTCCCTGCAGTATCATTTTAAAAACAATGACTTTTCCAAATGGTTCAATGCCAGGGCATTCTTTCAGATCGGATCCCACTTGAAATACAAAACGCTCGATGATTTCGGGAGCGTGGAGATCGGCCGCCAGTACATTTTCAACATCATTGCCAGCTATCGTCTGTCGAAAGCCCGGGGGGTGATTTCCACCTTCGACCGGACACGGTTTGATGAGTATATGCTTTTTTCCAGGATTGGTGAAGGATCGCTCGGAGGCAAAGCCAGGGGATTGGCTTTCATAGATTCCTTCATCAAGCATTATGAACTGGGAAGCCGGTGGGAAGGGATCCACGTAGCCATTCCCAGGACCGTCGTAATCTCAACCGAGGTTTTCGAGGAGTTCATGGACCTGAACAATCTTTGGAAAGTGGCAACTTCCCGGCTCACCGACGAGCAGATCCTTCAAAGCTTCGTGAATGCCACCCTGCCGGTCAGGATCTACAAGGATTTGGAGACCTTTATCCGGGTGGTCAGGAACCCGATTGCCGTTCGATCCTCCAGTATGCTGGAGGATAGTCATTACCAGCCTTTTGCCGGTGTCTATTCGACTTTTATGCTGCCGACGGCCGACACCGATAAACAAAGGATGATCTACATGATTGCCGATGCGATCAAGGCAGTTTATGCATCGGTCTATTATAAAAGCTCAAAAACTTACCTCGCGGCAACCCAGAATGTCATTGATGCCGAACGGATGGCCATCATCCTCCAGGAAGTGTGCGGCAGTCGTTATGGCGAACGTTTTTACCCGACCCTGTCAGGTGTCGCCAGGTCCATAAATTTCTATCCGATCGGGCAGGAAAAGCCGGAAGACGGCATTGCCAACATTGCTTACGGGCTTGGCAGGCTGATCGTAGAGGGCGGAACCGGTCTTCGTTTCTCACCCAGGTACCCGAACAAGGTGTTGCAGCTTTCAACCGCTGAGAGTGCGCTGCGCGAGACCCAAAGGGAGTTTTATGCCCTTGACCTGGTGGCGGATCATTTCGTTCCATCCACCAATGATGGCGTCAACCTGTTCAAGCTTAAGATCAAGGAAGCTGAAGGAGATACTGCGTTAAGGCATGTTGCCTCCGTTTATGACATGAATAATCACATCATCCGCGACCAGTTCACCGCAGCAGGGAAGAAAATCGTGACTTTCAACAATATACTGAAGCATAATACCTTTCCGCTGGCTGATGTCCTGTACACACTGATGAAGGTCGGGGAAAAGGAGATGAACAATCCGATCGAGATGGAGTTTGCCGTCAACCTGGATACGCCTCCCGGCACGCCGAAGATCTTTAATTTCCTTCAGATCAGGCCTGTTGTGGAAAATACGGATACCTTGAACTTCAAGCTGGAGGAGGTTAATATAAACGAAGCGCTGATTTTTTCGCGATCAGCGCTCGGCAATGGGCTGATTCGCGGGATCAGGGATTTTGTTTATGTCAAGCCCGAATGTTTCCGGGCTGCCGACAGCCTAACCATTGCCAGGAGAGTGGAAAAGCTCAATGACCAGTTTGTGGCTTCGGGAGAGAATTATGTACTGGTTGGCCCGGGCCGGTGGGGTTCGAGCGATCCGTGGCTCGGGATCCCGGTTAAATGGGCCCAGATTTCGGCCGCCCGGCTAATAGTCGAATCGGGCTTGCCCGATTACCGCATTGATCCCAGCCAGGGCACCCACTTTTTCCAGAACCTTACTTCTTTCCGCGTTGGATATCTGACCATTAATCCGTTCCTAAACGACGGATTTTATGATATTGATTTCCTGAACCGGTTGGAATGTGTTTCGGAAGATGAATACATCCGGCATATCCGGTTTCCGGAACCCCTGACGATTAAAATTGACGGGGTCCGCAACAAAGGGGTCATTTACAAGCCGAAAATGGCCGAAGTCAATGGCTAAATGCTTGGCCTTGCTGATTGATAGGCTGATAGTGATCCGGAAGGATGAGGAAAATCATACCAAGACCTGATAAAAACTATCTGTTGATGAACAACTTTAGGCTACTTTTACCAATTACAAATTTATGGACCAAATACTTGTGCTATGAACGTTGAAAAAATCATGATCGACCTTGAAAAGAAACACCCGGGTGAGGTGGAGTATCTTCAAGCAGTGAGAGAGGTTCTGGAATCCATTGAGGAGGTGTATAACCAGAATCCTCATTTTGAGACATCCAGGATTATTGAACGGTTAGTCGAGCCCGACCGGATCCTGACGTTCAAGGTTCCATGGGTTGACGACCGTGGCCAGGTTCAGGTTAACCTGGGTTACAGGATCCAGTATAATAATGCCATCGGCCCCTATAAAGGCGGGCTTCGTTTCCATCCGAGCGTCAACCTCAGCATATTGAAATTCCTCGGTTTCGAGCAGATTTTCAAAAATGCCCTGACCACCCTTCCCATGGGGGGCGCCAAAGGCGGATCGGATTTTAATCCAAAAGGCAGATCCGATGCCGAAATCATGCGTTTTTGCCAGAACTTCATGCTGGAACTCTGGAAACTCATCGGGCCCGAGACGGATGTTCCGGCCGGTGATATCGGAGTGGGCGGGCGCGAGATCGGTTTCCTCTTCGGGATGTACCGCAAGCTGGCCCGCGAGAATACAGGTGTTTTGACCGGCAAGGGACAAGGCTGGGGAGGTTCACTGGTTCGCCCGGAAGCCACCGGTTTTGGCAATGTCTATTTTGCCAATGAAATGCTGAAGACCAAAGGTGAAAGCTTTTCCGGCAAGACCGTCTGCATCTCCGGCTTTGGCAATGTGGCGTGGGGCGCTGCGCAGAAGGCCACTGAACTGGGTGCCAAAGTGGTCACACTGTCCGGTCCCGATGGATATGTCTATGATCCGGATGGCGTTCGTGGAGAAAAGATTGATTATATGCTGGAATTGCGTGCCTCGAATAATGACGTGGTTCAACCTTATGCTCTTGAATTCGGTGTTGAATTCCACCCCGGCAAACACCCGTGGGAAGTTAAATGCGATATCGCCCTTCCTTGTGCCACCCAGAATGAACTTGACAAACAGGATGCGCAGAACCTGGTTAACAATGGTTGCTGGTGCGTGTGCGAAGGTGCCAACATGCCTTCCACCCCTGCCGCTATTGAAGTATTCCAGCAGGCAAAAATCCTCTTTGCTCCGGGTAAGGCTGCCAATGCCGGCGGCGTAGCCACCTCAGGCCTTGAAATGTCGCAAAACTCAATGAAACTGAGCTGGTCGCGGGAGGAAGTCGATGCCCGCCTGCACCAGATAATGAAAGACATCCATCATCAGTGTGAAGTCAATGGCAGGAAACCCGATGGATATGTAGATTACGTAAAAGGAGCTAATGTCTCGGGATTCCTTAAGGTGGCCAATGCTATGGTCGACCAGGGAGTCATTTGATAAGGAAAAAGGAAAAAGGAAAAAGGAGAAAGGGGAAAGGGGCGGCCTCACCCGAGGCTGCCTCTTTTCTTTTATACTTGTTTCACCCATTCGAACCAGTATTCCAGGCCACTCCCGGTTGAGCAGGAAATCTCAAAAAGGGGCACTGAACCATTGAGGTCACGGATATAACTGCGGAAACGGTCCATCCTGAAATCGGTGTAGGGTATCAGGTCTGTTTTATTGAGGATGATGGCCGATGCCTGCCTGAACAACAGAGGATATTTGACAGGCTTGTCATCTCCTTCGGGCACGCTCACGATAGCGACCTTATGGTTCTCACCCAGGTCAAATGCTGCCGGACAGACCAGGTTGCCGACGTTTTCCACGAAAATCAGGTCAAGGCTGCCAAGATCAAGGTTTTGAAGTGCCTTGTCTATCGAATGGGAATCGAGGTGGCAACCCCCTTCGGTATTGATTTGTAACACGGGAGTCCGGAAGATGGCCAGCCTGCGTGCGTCATGATCGGTGGCTACGTCCCCTTCGATAATGCCGATCTTCCGCATGCTCCCGAAATGATCCAGCGTCTTCTCGAGCAGGGAAGTCTTGCCTGAACCCGGAGCACTGATCAGGTTAATCATTGTTATTCCTTTGTCCGATAACAGCTTGCGGTTATCATTGGCCTTGTCCTGGTTCCTGTCCAGCACATTCTTCATGATTTTGATTTCCATGTTAGTTTCCTTCTATTGATTTAATTAACAATTCTTTGCCTGATACGAGCTTGATATTGAAACTGCCGCATTCCGGGCAGATGAAAACGAATTCCTCGATAGTAAAAGAATGGCCGCAACCTGTGCACTCCCCGGTGAGAGATTTCCATTCGATATCAAGAGTTGCACCTTCGAAGAGGGTCCCGGTCACAGCTGTTTTAAAGGCGAAATGTAGGAGGTCCGGTACCAGTTGGTACATCTTGCCGATCTCCAGGCTGATGCGGGTGACTTTCTTCAGATGGTTCTGCTGGGAAGCCTCGGTGCAGGCCCGCAGGATGTTTTCTATGAATGTAAGTTCGTGCATGTTGTAAGTCAGCAGATTCTGGGCAGCGGATCCCCGGAAAGCATCGTAATCAGGCGTGTGCCGCCAATAGTGGTTTCCATGACCACCCGACCCGGATTTTCACTGGTTATGGTTCCGATTTCGCAGGCATTCAGGCCGGCAGGGCAGGTTTTCATCCTGCGTATGACCTCTTCTCCCTTTTCAGGACTGGCAATGCAGATTACGCGGCCTTCGCAAGCCAGATAGAGTGGGTCGAGGCCCGCCAGCCGGCATAAGCCACTGACTTTGCCATCCACGGGGATCGACCGTTCGATGAGGCGGATTCCCCAGTTTTGTTTCTCAGTGATTTCACAGAGCACGGTGGCGGTCCCTCCGCGCGTGGGATCCCGCATAAACCGGATATGTTCAGCGAGGTCGCAAAGACCGCCCATTATGGGAAGAACGGAAGCGCAGTCGCTGAGGACAGGTGTTGCCGGAGGTTGTTCGAGCCGGGAAGTGAAAATGGATGCACCATGATCCCCAACCGTTCCGCTCACGATAACCTTGTCCCCGGGCCTGATGCCGGTACCGGAAGAAACCTGTTCAAGTCCGGTCAACAGGCGGCCGATGCCCGTTGTGGTTATAAACACCTTGTCTCCTTTGCCGCGGGGAACCACTTTGGTATCGGCGGCGACCAGCGCAACATTATTTGCATTGGCTGTTGCCGCCATCGAGCGGGCGATGGTTGTAAGGTCCTCAAGTTCAAGGCCTTCCTCGAGGATGAATGAAACGGCCATCCAGAGAGGCTTCGCACCTGACACGGCCAGGTCGTTGAGAGTGCCGCAGACTGCCAGTTTTCCGATGTCCCCTCCAGGGAAAAAGATCGGATCCACAACAAATGCATCGGTGGTGAAAGCCAGTTGTCCGGCTTCACCATCCAGGATTGCCGAATCCGTCGCGGCAATCAGGCGGGAGTCCGTGAAAAAGGGCCTGAAGACAGAGCGGATGAGCTCCCGGGTCTTCCCGCCGCCGCTGCCATGAGCCAGCAAAATCGAAGTACCCATCGTTATATTTGTATCATTGTAAAAAGCGAAAAAAAGATTGGCAGGCTCCTTCTGAAGAAACCATGCAGGCTCCGGCGGGAGAATCGGGAGTGCATACTGAACCAAATAGCCCGCATTCGGATGGGGTCATTTGGCCGGTCAGCACTGAACCGCAGGCGCATCCTGCCGGTTCGGTTCCTTGCATGGTAACGCGTCCGAAGAGGTACTCCGCATCCTGAGCGCGGAACTCATCCCGGATTCCGAGACCGCTTGCGGGAATGATCCCGAGGCCTCTCCACCAGTCATCTCGCCGGTAAAAAACCTCGTCCATCAGTTGCAATGCCCTGGGATTTCCTTCCGGCCTAACAGCGCGCGTGTACTGTATCTCAACGGACGCCGTACCCTGATTCACCTGCCGGAGCAAAAGAAGGATGGTTTCGAGAATATCAGCAGCCTCGAAGCCGGATATCACGCAGGGAATATGCCTGTCCCGGGCCAGCGATTCATAGATGGCCGATCCCGTTATGGTGCTGACATGACCGGGACATATGAAACCATCCAGCCGGATCCCTCGTGAAGTGAGTGCATCCATGGCGGGAGGCATTACTTTATGTGCGCTCAACACAAAGAAATTGTCCCTTTTTTCAGATCGTGCCATCCGGATGACTGCTGCGACACCGGGTGCTGTCGTTTCAAACCCAATGCCCAGGAATACCACCTGCCGGCCCGGTTCCTGCCTGGCGATCTGAAGCGCGTGCAGAGGGGACAGCACCAACCTGACATCCATCCCGGATGCCCGCCCCGTCTCGAGGCTACCCTCACTTCCGGGAACCCGGATCAGGTCTCCGAAAGTAGTGAGTATCACTTCCGGATTGGACGCTATCCGCAAGGCGGAGTCGATATAACCGGTTCCTGTCACACACACCGGACACCCCGGACCGGACAACAGATTGATCTTGTCGGGAAGAAGGCTTCTGATTCCCAATTGGTTAATCGCCAGAGTGTGACCACCGCATACTTCCATAAACCTGACAGGCGACCGATTTTCGCGGCGTATCATAGCGACCAGTTCATCCACCCTGTTCATGGCTCATTGGTTTTAACCGGTTCTTCTCCTGAATAGCTCTCAATCTCACGCAGGAGACTGAAAGTTTCATCGGCTTCCTCGGGAGAAAGGATCTGAATGGCAAAACCTGAATGGATCAGCACATAATCACCCGTTTTCACCCCATCAATCAGATGGATGCCGGTGTTAACGATCAGGCCGCCGACCTCAGCAGTTGCAAAACTACCGTCGACCGAAAGGATGCGTGCAGGGATGCATAAACACATATCATAGTTTTATTTGATGAGCTGCAATGGCGAGCTGGCCAAGGGAGATGCCTCCGTCATTCGGAGGAACGAGTCGGTTAGTGAAAACCGTAAAGCGTTCATCTTCAAGAAGTTTATTGGTCATTGCCGTCAAAACGGCATTCTGAAAAGTACCACCGCTCAGGACCACCCGGTCAAGGCCGGTTTCCCGACGGATTTTCAGGGAAATTTCCAGTATGGCGCGGGCAACAGTCCTGTGAAACCGGGAAGAAATGACCGGAGCGGGCACGTTGGCTTCAAGGTCCATCCGGATGGCATCAACGGTCGGTGAAAATGAAATGGTATTGCCGGTCAGAAATCTGTAATACTTAGTATCACGGCAATCAACCAGCATTTCAAGCCGGATGGGGGCTTCCGCTTCAAAGGTGTTGATCAGGCAGCAACCGGTGAGAGCCGCAACCGCATCAAACAGACGGCCGGCGCTTGAGGTCATGAAACAACCGGCCCCCGAATGGATCATGTTGACTATCTGTTTTTTATCCTGATCAGGTATTCCATTCAGGGCAGGGAATGAGTCGAACGGAACTGAGTCTCCGTAGCAGGCGTACAGATAGGCCATTGCCGATTTCCATGGTTCGCGGGCGGCCGTGTCGCCCCCTGGCAGGCTGATGGTTTCAATGTGCGAGTACCGGGTGAATTCCCGCATGCCGGCGATCAGTATTTCTCCGCCCCATATTGAGCCATCGGTTCCCAGGCCTGTACCATCAAAGGCAATTCCGATAACCGGGCCATCAATTCGGTGTTCGGCCAGGCAGGAAGCTACATGTGCGTGATGGTGCTGGATTCTTACTGCCGGAAGACCCAGGGACTCGACAAACCTCGTCGAAAGGTAATCCGGATGTAGGTCGGCTGCTGCCAGAACAGGATTGAACCTGAACATTTTACGGTAACGGTCAATGGCTTCCTCATAGAACCGGAGGGTCTCGACTTGGACCAGATCACCGATGTGCTGGCTCAGAATTGCTTCTTGTTCCCGTCCGATGCAGAAAGTATTTTTTTGTTCCGCACCGGAGGCAAAAATTCCCTCGGCCGGGAATGCCAGGTTGACAGGTGAAGGGGCATAACCGCGTGAACGCCTGAGAATGATGGGATTGGAACCGGATAGGCGGATAAGGGAATCATCCGTTCGGTTCACAATCGCACGGTTGTGGTGGACGAAAAGGTCTGCAATCCCGGCAAGTGTTTTTTCAGCTTCCAGCGGATCGATTTCAATAGGGTTATCCGAGTGGTTACCGCTGGTGCAGACCAGAGCCTTGAAATCACCTTCGCGGAATAACTGGTAGTGGAGTGGGGTGTACGGGAGGAAGACGCCAAGACTTCCCAGTCCGCTGTTGATCAGCGGATTCATTATGCGAATCTCTTTAAGGAGAACGATCGGCCGACGCCAGGAGACCAGTTGGGTTTCCTCCGCAACTGAACATTCACAGAATTGCCTGACTGTTTCAATATCCGCGAACATGACGGCAAATGGTTTGCCATCACGGTGCTTTCGTTTTCGGAGCAGGTCCACCGCAGTCCCAGAGGTCGCGTCACACACCAGGTGATATCCGCCTATACCCCTGACGGCTGCTGTTTGTCCGGCCTTCAGGCAGCTGATCAGTTTACTCAGAACCAAAGCCCAGTTTTCCGAACCGGGAGAACCAGACTGTGTATAATGAACGGGTCCGCAATGATTACAGGCAACCGGTTGTGCATGGAATCGTCGATCCGAGGGATCTGAGTATTCCCGGTAACAATCAGGGCACATGGCGAATTCTGCCATTGAAGTGCGTTGACGGTCATAGGGAAGTTCTTTTACCAGACTGAACCTTGGACCGCAGTTGGTGCAATTGATGAATGGATAATGGTAACGGAGAGGTTGGTTTTCAAAATCCGAGAGGCAATCCACGCAAACAGCTATATCGGGACTGATACCCGTTATTTCATCAGAATGGTCGCTGCTACCGATAATACGGAAACCAGGGACGAGAGGGAGTGCTTGCGCCCGGGTGGTTTCGATTGAATCAATCCTGGCTGCGGGCGGGGCCTCCCGTTCAAGGTCCCTGAGGAAATATTGCAGTTGCTCATCGGTCGATTGTATCCGGATCCATACACCATCATTGCGATTTTCCACCGTACCGTCCAAAAGATGTTTACGTGCCAGCCTGAGCACGTATGGTCTGAATCCCACACCCTGCACCGTTCCGCGGATATGGATGCAATACGATGATTGTACGGTTTTCATTTCCTGAGGGTCCTATCGAAATCCTTCAATTTCATTCAGGTGATAAATGATCGCTTCAATTTCACAGCTCAGGTTAATATTGCTTACATACACGTTATCAGGCACTTTCAGGGTGACCGGGGCAAAGTTCAGAATACCATGGATTCCATTCGCAATTAACTGATTGCAGACGTTTTGTGCAGAAATGGCAGGAGTGGTGATGATCGCCGTGGTTACCCTGAATCCCTGTATGATTTCAGTCAGCTTGTCCATCGACAGGACCGGCAGGCCTGTCTTCCTGTTCTGTTTGGCCGGATCGATGTCAAATGCGGCCACGATGAAGACATTGGTCCCGATATAATGGTCATTGTAATGGGTTAATGCTTTTCCCATATTTCCCATTCCTACCAGGATGATATTCCTGACCTCGTCAAGTTTGAATTTATCATTCAGGTTGATCAGCAGGGATTCAATATCGTAGCCGGCTTTTTTTTTCCCGCTGAAACCGCACTGGGAGAAGTCTTTGCGGACCTGCTCGGCACTTACCCCGGCTTCCTGTCCCAGATTGTATGAATACACTTTTTTAAATCCCAATTCTTTGAACCTGAGCAGGCATAAACGATAGGTCAACAGTCTCCTTATATGAGTTTTGACCAGCATATTATGTTATCAATTTCACATTAAAAATAATAAAATATTAAATACCAATCCGGTAGATGAAAAAAAATATTAAAATAATTAACAGAAGATCAATTCAATAAGAAAAACATGATAAATGTCA